>NZ_DCEA01000091.1:309-38264 GCF_002316705.1 Syntrophomonas sp. UBA1041 | reverse complement strand
GACGTGGATATGGCCAAGGAAATGATGAACTTCACCAAGATGAACATCCTCAGCCAGGCTGCCACCGCTATGCTGGCTCAGGCCAACCAGCAGCCGCAAAACGTGCTGCAGTTGCTCAGATAACAACTAAACTCCCCAAACCCGGGCTCTGGATAATCCCAGAGCCCATTTTTCTGGGCGGAAATCAACAGCGCGGTGCAAAGGTCAAAACCTTTCGGCGGATAACCATGAACCCCGGCCTTTTCTTACTGTTTGCCCACCGCAATAAAGCACTTCCTGGGGCCCGCTGAGTTTTTACGGGGCGGAGCAGCCTGATTTGACGGTATAACCCGGTCCTGATTGCTCTGGTTTGATGCCGTGCTACAGGTAAAGCGGCGCTATTGCTTTTCGTTTAGGACCAAAGGCCGGGACTATTGATGATTATATGGGCGTAAACCGCATTATTTCGGTAACATCGGTCTCAAGATTTTGTTCCTAAAAAACGATAACTTACTTAGCTTCAAGTAAGGAGGTGTTGCCATGCGCATCGAAGCCAACCTGCCACTGGATTACGACCCGGCCCCTAAAAGCGTCAGAGGGGGTGAAAATAAGCCGTCCCAACCGCAAGAAAACAGTCCGCCCGCCATGCAGGGAAGCGATTTAAACCAGGCGGTTACTGAGCTGAACCGCTTTTTTGCCAGTTATAACCTGCAATTCACCCTGCACCAGTCCAGCGGGCGCTATCAGGTGAAAATGGTCAACGCTGCCACCCAGGAAGTGATCCGCGAGTGGCCTGCGGACACTATTCTGGAGATTTCGGCCCGTTTTAAACAAGTCTTGGAAGAAGAACTGGGCATCTTATTGGACACCCAGGTATAGAAATACAAACAGACACGATTTAAGCCAAGGAGGAAAATGATGCAGGAAAACCTTATGATGTATGAGAAATATAAAAAGACCAGCGCAGCTACTATGTCCCCGGGCAGGCTTTTGATCATGCTCTATGACAGGGCAATAAAAGCCGTGGAAGATGCTATTGACAATATCGACGATCAGCAGGCGGCTGAAGCTCACAAGCACATCATCAAAGCCCAGGATATCGTATTGGAGCTGCGCAATACCTTGAATATGGATTACAGCATCTCCGCGCAGCTGCAGGAACTGTACGATTATTTTTATTTCCAGCTGGTTCAGGCCAACATTCATAAAGATAAGCTGCTGCTTAAAGAGATCCTGCCTTTGCTTGCAGAACTGCGGGAGACCTGGCAGGAAGCCGTCCGCCTGGCCGGGCCCACCAGTGCCAGGAGAGAACAGAACCTTTATGTCAACATAATGGGTTAGCGGAATGGAGACCATATGAAATCCATTTTAGTGAAACAGCAAGCCATCAGACAGCACTTTGCCGATTTGGAGCTGATCGCCCGAAAACAGGCCGAACTGCTCCGCCTGGCACAGCTGGATAATGCTGATGAAATTATAGTGAAACTGAAAGGTTTGCTAGAACAGCGCCAGGAGCTTATGAATAAAATTGACCTGGCCCAGAAGAGCGTTAAAGAAGAAGAGCGAAACATGCCGGAGCTCCAGGACCCGGCGGTACTCGAAAACATCGGCAGGGAAGAAGCCGCCATATTTAACAGCATCCTGGCTATTCAAAGCTTTGATGAAGAATGTGGGCGCTCAGCCGAGCGGCTGCTTCAGATTACCGGGAAGGAGCTCAGTCAGGTGCGCAAGAATTTGAAGGCTTTAAAGTCCTATGTCGGCGCCGGGGAATACGGCCAATCCCAATTTTTTGACGGCTATAAATAAAGCTGCGGTTGGGGATAGTTATGAGGTAATATAGTGGGCAATAGATTGATAGACGAGATTATAGCCAATTTTGGACTTCAGTATGAACTCTGCCAGAACATGGAGCAAGAGTCCCGGCAACAGCTGGAGTCCTTGCAGATGGGTACCGGCCGTGCCGAGATAAACCCCATCCTGGATCGCCGCCGCCTTCTCTTGTTAAAAATGGATCAACTCTGCCAGGACAACCGGAAATTGCAGCAAGAGCTGTCCAGGGAATTAGGATTAGAGGAGTTTAACCTGACCCGGCTCAAACCTTGCCTGGCTGCGGAGGAGTGGGCAGTATTGGCAAAGCTGATCGATCAGCTGAGCCTGGTGCTGCGCCGGATTACAGATACCGATGCCAGGAGCCAGCAGTTGATGTCTCTCGGCCAGGCCGCCGCTCCTCAAAAGGCAGGACCGATAAACCAAAACCAGGCCCTCCGAGCTTATCAGGAGGTAATAAGGCAAAATAAGGAACCGCGGAGCTAACCCGGAAAAAAACTGAAAAAGGCGCGTATGGGCCAGGAGCAGCAAGCTTCCTTGCCTTTTTTAATGGCAACATATATAATAGGCATTACGGATTGGAGAGTATGCCGGGTCAAAAAGCATGCTCACTCCGAGACCAATTTAAAAGTAAAAGCGAGGGATTTTATCACATGTTTGAGGACAAAAGCTTAATATGCGAGGATTGCGGGCAGGAGTTTATCTTCACTTCCGGTGAACAGGAATTCTATCATCAGAAGGGGTTTGAAAACCAGCCCAAGCGCTGTAAGGAATGCAGAACCCAGCGCAGAAATTCGCGCAGCGGCAAGAGCCGCGAGATGTTCACCGCAATATGTGCTAAATGCGGAACTGAGACCCAGGTTCCCTTTAGACCAGTGGAAGATAGACCTGTGTACTGCTTGCAGTGCTTCCAGGAACAAAGGCAAGCAGCTTTATAATATAGCGCTAAACCGGGCTTTGAGCCCGGTTTATTTTTTCTCTAATTAATGGATATTCCCTGCCCAGTTGTATACTACTAAAGTATAGACAATCTACTAGAGAAAATAATAGACCCATTGTAAAATAGATGTAACAACGGGAAAGGAGTGGTTGCATGAGGTTCGAAATCAGAGGAAAAAATATCGATGTAACAGATGCCCTCAAGGAATATACCACCAAACGGCTTTCCAAGTTGGAGAAGTATTTTGATGACAGCCGTGATGCCCAAGTTGCTATGTCAGTGGAGGGTGAACGCCACAAAGTAGAGGTGACCATCCCGTTAAACGGGATCATTCTGCGCGGGGAAGAAGCCAGCGAGGACATGTACAGCTCCATCGATCTGGTGGAAGAAAAACTGGAGAAGCAATTAGAAAAATATAAAACCAAGCTAAATAAAAGCCACCGCGCCTCCGGATTAAAGAAAGCCATGCTGGGGAATCCGGTCGGCGTTAACACCCCGGTGGAACAATTTAAAATCGTACGCACCAAACGGTTTGCCCTGAAACCTATGGACGAAGAAGAAGCCATTATGCAAATGAACCTTTTAGGGCATAATTTCTTCGTATTTTTTAATTCTAAAACCGAGGAAGTCAATGTGGTATACAAGCGTAAGGACTGCAATTACGGGTTGATCGAGCCCTGGTTTGATTAGTTGCCCCTGAAGCGGCGGAATGCTACTATAGAAACATCGAGTAAACCTTTGTGATACAAGGAACCGTAGGGTTCCTTTTTTTTGAAGTGAGGTATCTGGTTCATGTTAAAAAATTTTTTCAAGAAGCTTTTAGACGATACTGAAAAAGAAGTGCGCAAATACAGCAAAACCGTGCAAATCATCAATGAGTTGGAGCCGCAGATGGCCGCTCTTTCTGAAGCGGCCTTCCCGGCCAAAACCCAGGAGTTCAAGGAACGCCTGCAAAACGGCGCAACCCTTAAGGACATACTGCCCGAGGCTTTCGCACTGGTCAGAGAGGCCTCGCGGCGTACTCTGGGCATGCGCCATTTCGATGTACAGCTCATCGGCGGCATGGTCCTGAATGACGGGCGCATCGCGGAAATGAAAACCGGGGAAGGCAAAACCCTGGTTGCCACCCTGCCTGCCTACCTCAACGCCCTGGAGGGCAAAGGCGTGCATATCGTAACCGTCAATGATTACCTGGCCAGCCGTGACGCCGGCTGGATGGCCCCGGTTTACAACTACTGCGGACTGACGGTAGGGTTGATCGTACATGGCCTCAGCTATATGGAGAGAAAAATGGCTTATGCCAGCGATATCGCCTACGGCACCAATAATGAACTGGGCTTCGATTATCTGCGTGACAACATGGTCAGTCTGGCTGAGAATATGGTGCAGCGCGAGCTGCATTTCGCCGTCATCGACGAAGTGGATTCCATTCTGATCGACGAAGCCCGCACCCCGCTCATAATATCAGGGGAAGGCGACAAGCCCACCGGGCTTTATTATCAGATCGCCAAATTTGTTCCCCGACTCAAGACGGAAGAAGACTACATCGTGGATGAAAAAGCCCACCTGGTAACTTTGACCGAGGATGGGGTGCGCAAGGTGGAGAAAGGGTTTGGCATTGAAAACCTTTCTGACAACATGGAACTGGCCCATCATATTAATCAGGGCTTGAAAGCCCATGCCCTGATGAAGCGGGACCGCGATTACGTGGTCAAAGACGATCAGGTCATCATCGTGGATGAATTTACCGGCCGCTTAATGTTTGGCCGGCGCTACAGTGACGGCTTGCATCAGGCCATAGAGGCCAAGGAAGGGGTTAAAATCGAAAAAGAATCCCAAACCTTAGCTACGATCACCTTTCAGAATTATTTCCGCATGTATCAGAAACTGGCCGGTATGACTGGTACCGCCAAAACCGAGGAAGAAGAATTCCGCAAGATTTACGGCATGGATGTTTTGGCCATTCCTACCAACATGGCCATGGTCAGAGACGATAAACCCGATGTCATATATCGTACTGAAGGCGGTAAATTTACGGCCGTGATTGAAGATATCGTGGAATGCCATAAAGTCGGACAGCCTGTGCTGGTCGGCACCATTTCCATCGAGAAATCCGAACTATTGAGCGGAATGCTCAGCAAGCGCGGAATAAAACACCAGGTCTTAAATGCCAAGCATCATGAAAAGGAAGCCCAGATAATCGCCCAGGCCGGTCAGCGCGGCACCGTGACCATCGCCACCAATATGGCGGGACGCGGCACCGACATCGTCCTGGGAGAAGGGGTTAAGGAATTGGGCGGACTCTATGTCCTGGGAACCGAGCGCCATGAAGCCAGGCGCATCGACAACCAGCTGCGCGGCCGCTCCGGCCGGCAGGGCGACCCGGGTCTGTCCCGTTTCTATGTCTCCCTGGAAGATGATCTGATGCGCCTTTTCGGCGGCTCAACCATAGAGGGCATCATGGATCGTATGGGGATGGATGATGATGTACCGATTGAGCACAATATGGTCAGCAAAGGGCTGGAAAACGCGCAAAAAAGAGTGGAATCGCGCAACTTCAGTATCAGGAAAAACGTCCTGGAATACGATGATGTTATTAACCAGCAAAGAGAGGTTATTTACGGAGAGAGAAAGAAGGTCCTCTTCGGCGAAGACCTGAAAGAAACAGTCTCCAGCATGATCGACGATGTCATAGATGCGGTGGTGGAATCTTTTGCCGGTGAGGCCAAATGGTCTGATGAATGGGATTTGAACGGGTTGTTGACCTATCTGGATCAGCATGTGATTCCAGCACCCGCCTTCAGCACAGAAGATCTGACCGGGCAGACCCGGGAATCGGTCCAGGATTTTCTAAAGGAACAAACCCACAGCCTCTATGAAGCCCGCGAAGCCGAAATGGGCTCGGAAACCATGAGGGAGTTGGAGCGGCGCATCCTGCTGCACTTCATCGATCAGAAATGGATGGATCATATTGACGCCATGGACCAGCTGCGCAATGGCATATCACTGCGGGCTTACGGTCAGAAAGACCCCTTAATCGAATATAAGTTTGAGGCTTATGAAGCATTTCAAGCCATGGTTTATAGCATCAAGGAGGATGTGGTTCGCTTTGTGCTGCGGGTCAAAGTGGTAAAAGAACCCGAAGAACACAAAGCGGTAGTCTACAGCAGCAACAACGAGGAGAGCAGCCGCAAACCGGTGCGCAGCAAAAAAGTGGGGCGCAATGAGCCTTGCCCCTGCGGCAGCGGCAAGAAGTACAAACAATGCTGTGGAAGAGAGGATAATTAATGGATATAGCGACACTCATCGGATTGCTTATCGGTATAGCGGGCTTAATCGGCGGTTTTCTGCTGGAAGGCGGGCATGCCGGTATGCTCTGGGTGCACACCGCTTTCATCATAGTGGTGGGGGGCACGATCGGCGCCACCATGATCGGATACTCCATGGACGAATTAAAGAAAATGGGGTATTTCTTCAAATTGGTGTTTAATGATAAGAGAATCGATTACTTGAGTGTCCTGGAGACCCTGGTTGATACCGCGGACAAAGCCAGACGCGAAGGTCTTTTAAGCCTGGAAAGCCAGCTTTCGGAAATAGAAAGTCCTTTTCTGGCCCGGGGCCTGCAGCTGGTGATTGACGGCACCGATCCCGAATTGACCAGGAACATGCTGGAAATGGAGATCGAGGCCTTTGAAAAAGAAGAGCGCATCGGGGCCGATATCTTTATGACCGCCGGGGGGTTTGCGCCCACCATGGGCATCATCGGCACTGTCATGGGGCTGGTCCACGTCTTAAGCAATGTGGCCGACCCGGACGCATTGGCAGGGGCCATAGCGGTAGCCTTCCTGGCCACCCTTTACGGTGTGGGCTCGGCCAATGTGTTATGGATACCCTTCGCCACCAAATGCAAGACCAAAGCCAACAAGCAAGTACTGCTGATGGAACTGATTTTAGAAGGGGTCTTATCCATTCAGGCCGGAGAAAATCCCCGCGTTATCAGAGAGAAATTGATGACCTTCCTGCCGACGGATACTCGCAAAGCCGCCGAACAGCAGAAATCGCTGGAAATGGGGATGTAATTATTTATGACGCGCAGCGGCCGCAGAAAAAAAAGAGGCGGGCACAGTGAGGAAGGTAACCAGGAACGCTGGCTGATCACCTATTCCGACCTGATTACCCTCTTAATGATTTTCTTCATTCTGATGTATACCATGAGTCAGGTCGATGCCCAGAAATATGCGGCAGTTGCCAATTCACTGAGTGTGGTCTTAACCGGCCAAGCCATGTCGGTTTTAGACACCCAGGGCCCATCGCTGATTGAAGGTTTGTCGGGCCAGGATATGCCCCAGAATCAGGACAGAACCGAACAAGGCCAGCTGGAAGAAGTCAAAAAACTGGTTTCGGAATTCATCGAGGCCAAGGATCAGGAAGCCCGGCAGGGCGCCACCAGCAGCCAGGCCATTAGACTCAGCGAGCATATCATAGTTTACGAACAGGAGCGGGGTCTGGTGATCAGTTTCAAAGACGCCCTGCTTTTTCCCAGCGGATCTGATCAGTTGACCTCACCGGCCCGGGAGATCATCGCCGAGGTGGGGAAGACCCTGGTTAGCCTGCCCAACTATATTCGGGTGGAAGGGCACACTGATAATCTCCCCATCAATACCAGCCGTTTTGCGTCCAACTGGGAGCTATCAGTGATGCGCGCAGCTACGGTAGTGCATGTATTGAGCGAATCCGCCCGGATTCCGGCAGAACGCCTGGCCATAATCGGTTATGGTGAATACCGCCCCCTGGTGCCCAATGAAAATGATACTTACCGGGCTATGAACCGTCGTGTGGATATCGTCATACTCAAGAAAAAATATGATTACTTCGAACCTCCCCGGATGAATGAGACTGCTCCGGCGGAAGCTCAAACAACCTAGCCAATTTGCATTCCGGCTCATGCAGCCTCGCGGCGCTTGCTTGCATAAAGGCTCTAAAACATGCTAACTTAAAGTCAAACCCAAATAGTACTTATCAACCACCGGAAAAAACCGGTGGTTTTACGAGACATTAGATTTAACTCATGGAGGAGGGAACGAATTTGCTGGAGGATCCCAAGGCAACCTGTCAGGAAATAATAACGCGTTTAACTGAAATGGGGGCTTCTCTTTGACATCGCTAGTTTAAGCCGGCAGATTTCTGAATTAGAAAAACAGACTGCCCGTGACGGTTTCTGGGATGATCACCAATCGGCTCACAAGATAATAAGACAGATCAAACATTTGCAGGAAGAGGTGGATCGTTACCAGAACTTGATGGCCGAAGCCCATTACTTAAGAGACATGCTGGAAATGGCCGAACATGAGCAGGATACGGAGCTTTTCAGAGAGGTTTCCGGGGAATTGGAAGACCTCCTGGCGCGCTTCCTGGATTATCAACTGTTGATTTTGTTTTCCGGTGAGCATGATAAAAGTGATGGGATCGTCTCCTTACATGCCGGTGCTGGAGGCACTGAAGCCCAGGACTGGGTGGAAATGCTCCTGCGCATGTATACCCGCTGGGCAGAATCGAGCGGTTATCAAGCGCAGATCCTGGATCTTTTGCCCGGTGACGAAGCTGGAGTCAAAAGCGTAACCTTTCTGGTCAAAGGCGATTATGCTTACGGCAAGCTGAAATGCGAGCAGGGGGTGCACCGCCTCATCAGGGTTTCCCCCTTTGATTCCTCGGGACGCCGCCACACTTCTTTTGCATCATTAAACGTCTTGCCCGAGATCAGCGAAGAGGTGGAAATAAAAATCAATCCCGAGGAACTGCGCATTGACACCTATCGTTCCAGCGGGGCCGGGGGGCAGCATGTCAACAAAACCGACTCAGCCGTGCGCATTACCCATCTGCCCACCGGGATAGTGGTGCAATGCCAGAATGAACGCTCACAGCATGCCAATCGCCTGGCAGCCATGAAGATTCTGACCGCCCGGCTGTATGAATTGAAACAAAAAGAAATGGAAGAAAACCTGGAAAACCTTAAAGGGGAACATAAAGAGATCGCCTGGGGAAGCCAGATCCGCACCTATACTTTAAACCCCTTTAGCTTGATAAAGGATCATCGCACCGGTCTGGAGGAAGGCAACGTTCAAGCGGTATTGGACGGCAAGATCAATGATTTTATCTATGCCTGTCTGGCTAAAAAGGCACAATAATAACAATGAGGTGGCTAAGGTGAAACAAATAGACCAACAGCAAGTACAGCGACTGAAGGAGCAGGCCAGGGAGGTGCGGCGCCAGATTATTGCCATGCTGGGACAGGCCGGTTCCGGCCACACCGGGGGCTCGCTGGGGGCAGCCGACATTGTGACCGCGCTCTATTTCTGGGAGATGAATATTGATCCCCAAAAACCAGACTGGGAAGACCGGGACCGCTTTGTGCTCAGCAAAGGCCATGCCGCACCGTTATTATATGCGGTTCTGGCCGAAAGGGGCTATTTCCCGTCTGATCGCCTGCAGACCCTAAGGAAGCTGGGCAGCCCTTTGCAGGGGCATCCCGACCGCAGTAAACTGGCTGGAGTGGAAGCTTCCACCGGATCGTTGGGGCAAGGGATATCCTGGGCTGTCGGAATGGCCTTGGCCGCCAAGATGGATCATAAGGATTACCGGGTCTACACCCTCCTGGGGGACGGGGAGCTGGAAGAAGGCATGGTCTGGGAAGCAGCCATGGCGGCAGCCCATTACCGCCTGGACAATCTGGTGGCATTCATAGACTTCAACGGCCTGCAGATAGACGGGCCTGTGGAACAGGTTCTATCCCCCCTGCCTATTCCTGCAAAATTCGCGGCTTTTGGCTGGGAGGTCTTGCAAATAGACGGCAATGATATCCGCCAGATATTGGAAGCCTTAAACTGCGCCCGATTGGTTAAAGGCAAACCCACTGCCATCGTGGCCCGAACCATTAAAGGCAAAGGCTGCTCTTTCATTGAGAATAAAGTGGAATGGCACGGGGTTGCGCCTAAGGGTGAGGAAATCGCTCGAGCCCTGGCGGAATTGAACATGTAAACCGAACAAAAAACCCGGCTGTGTTGACCCGTTGCGGGCAGCAGGCTGTAAGGAGGATACTGGCTTGGAAAAACAGGCTACCCGGGATGCCTATGGAAAGGCCTTAGTGGAATTAGGAAAAAAACATCAGGATGTAGTAGTGCTGGATGCCGACCTGTCGAAATCCACCAAAACCGCCGATTTTGCCAAGCAATTTCCAGAGCGGTTTATCAATGCCGGGATTGCCGAGCAGAATATGGTCGGGATGGCGGCCGGTTTGGCCAGCGCCGGCAAAGTGGTCTTCGCCAGCACTTTTGCCATATTCGCCACCGGGCGCGCCTTTGAAGCGGTGCGAAACTCGGTGGCATACAGCAAGATGAACGTAAAGCTGTGTGCTACTCATGCCGGTTTAACCGTTGGTGAGGACGGCGGATCTCACCAAAGCGTCGAAGACATAGCCCTGATGCGAAGCGTGCCCAATATGACCGTGGTTGTCCCCGCTGACGGAGTGAGTACGGCCCGGGCGGTTTCCGCATTGTATGATATGAATGGGCCGGCTTACCTGCGTTTAGGACGTCCGGCGGTGCCGGTCATCTATGATCAGGATTCCCCTTTTGAGATCGGTCGGGCTAACCGGCTGCGGCGGGGGGAAGACGCCGCTATCATCGCCTGTGGAGTCATGGTCTCCAAAGCCCTGGAAGCGGCTGAGCTGCTGGCTCGGGAAGGCATCGAGGCGGCAGTTGTCGATATGCATACCATAAAACCGCTCGATGAGGCGGCTGTTATTGAATTGGCCAGGGAAACCGGGAATATTCTCACCGTTGAGGAGCACAGTATTATCGGGGGTCTGGGTAGCGCAGTCTGTGAGACGGTATGTGCCCATCACCCCGTGCCGGTAGTACGCCTGGGGGTTAATGATGTCTTCGGGCAGTCCGGGGAGCCCAATGAGCTCCTGGAGCACTACGGCCTAACTGTCGAAAAAATAGTGCACAATGTCCGGGATTTATTGAGAAAAAAATAAATTTTAAAAGGAATTATGACTATTTCTGTAGAACCACCTCATGCAGGTGGTTTTTATTTTTCTGGGAGGAAGATAGGTGTTAGTTCAATTTTATAATGTCTCCAAGGTATACCCCAAAGGCAAAGCACTTGATGATATTTCACTTAAAATAGATCGCGGCGAATTTGTTTTCTTGATGGGACCCAGTGGCGCAGGCAAATCAACCATAATCAAAATGATGTTTCGGGAGGAGGAACCCACCCGGGGCCAGATTTTTATTGCCGAGCGCAGTCTTGTTCGTATGAAACGCAGCGATGTTCCCAGGGTCAGGCGCGGTATGGGAATCGTTTTTCAGGACTTTAAACTCCTGGAAAGAAAGACAGTCTATGAAAACGTGGCCTTTGCCATGGAGGTGGTGAGCGCGCCACACCGGGAAATTAAGGCGCGGGTGCCCGAAGTATTAAGGATGGTGGGTTTAGAGGACAAAGAAAATTCTTTCCCGGGGGAGCTTTCCGGCGGTGAGCAGCAGCGGGTCGGTATCGCCCGGGCTTTAGCCAACCAACCCCTTTTGCTGATTGCAGACGAACCTACCGGGAACCTGGATATTGACACTTCGCTGGAGATTTTGGATCTTCTTATCGATATTAATCGCAAGGGGACCACCATTATCATGGCCACCCATGATAGGGAATTGGTGAAAGCGGCGCGCAAGCGGGTGATTCTGCTGGATAAGGGCAAAGTTGCAGCTGACTATGCGCCCGGGGAGTATCTGGTATGTTAAAGAACATCTGGTATTTCTGCCGGGAGGCCGTAAAATCAATGGCGCGCAACCACCTGCTTTCCCTGGCTACCATCAGCACAGTCGCCATTTGTATTCTGATTCTGGGTATGGCGGTTCTGGCTACCCTCAATGCCAGCCACCTTATTACCCGTTTGGAATCAGATTTGGAAATCATGTCTTATCTCGATAAGGATTTGACCGCCGATCAGGCTAGTGAAGTAAAGCAGGCATTGGAGGCCATTCCCGGGGTTGAATCGGTGCGCTTCGTTTCCCGCGAAGAGGCTCTGCAATACTTGCAGGACAGCTTTGGGGAGGATCGCTACAATCTGGAAGAGACCATGGGCAAGAACCCCTTGCCGGATGGTTATGAAATCAAAGCCCTGGATCCGCATCAGGTGCCGGTGATAGCGCAGCAGGTGGAACAGGTGGCTGGAATCGAACGGGTCAATTACGGCAAAGAAATGGTCAATAACCTGTTTTTAGCCACCAAATGGGTTCGCGTATTAAGTATGGCCTTTATTGTCCTGCTCTCGCTGGGGGCGATTTTCCTGATCGCGACCACTATCCGTCTGGCCATATTTTCGCGGCGCAAGGAAATCTATCTGATGAAGCTGATCGGTTCCACCGATTGGTTTGTGCGCTGGCCGTTTTTTATCGAAGGCATACTGCTGGGGACTGCCGGATCATTGATAGCAATCCTCTTGCTGGCAGTAGGATATGAGACCCTGATCGGATCCATTCAGTCGGTGCCTTTTGTACCGGTGCTTTCCAACCGCGCCTTGCTGATTGAAGTCTACGCCGGGCTGGTTATGGTCGGGGCGTTACTGGGGGTATTGGGTACCTACATATCTCTCAATCGTTTCCTCGATGTGTGATTTTGAAGTGCGGTTTTAATAATTTTGCAGAAGGAGGCCTACATATGTCCGCGCATAAACGTTCTATAGCCATCATGATGGGGCTGGTATTTATCTTTAGCTGCATATTACCGGTGTATGCTGACGAGATAGATGAGGCCAGGGAGAAGCTGCAGCAAATAAACCAGCAGATCGACGCCCAGCAAGCCAATGTTAACGCGGCCAGATCAAAACAACGCTCGGTAGTAAGCCAAATTTCGGCCTTGGATCAGGATATCAAAAGTATTGAAGAAAAGATTAAAAGCCTGAATGATGATATCCAGCAGCTAGAAAAGGAAATTAGCCAGACCCAGAAGGATATCAGCCAGAAGGAGAAGGAACTTGACAAGCAGGTCGAAATTCTGGGGGAACGTCTGGTTTATGTCTATGAAGAAGGCGGACAGGCTTCTTATCTTGAGGTTCTATTGGCCTCGACTGATATCAAGGATTTTCTCACCCGCTACGATATGCTGAAATATGTCATCGAGGGTGATATGGAACTGATCGATTCCATTAATGATAAACGCCGTGAACTTGATCAGAAAAAGAGCGATTTGGAGGTCAAACAAAACCGCTTGGTTACAGCCCGGGAGGGCCAGCAAAGCCAAAAAGCATTGCTGGATGAACAGCAAAAGGAAAAGCAAACGGTGCTAAGTGAAGTCAACCAGGAGAAGGCCGCCTACGAGCAGGCTCTGTCTGAACTGGAAGCGGCTTCGCGGGAAGTCGAGGCCTTAATCCGCAGATCACAGTCGGGAGACCAATTAGGCACCGGAATCTTTACCTGGCCGACCCCGGGTTACTCGAGCATAACCTCGCCTTACGGGATGCGTTACCACCCCATATTGAAGACTCGCAGAATGCATACCGGAATGGATATAGGGGCGCCCATGAGTGCCAAAATAGTAGCGGCGGACAGCGGCACAGTGATTTTTTCCGGCTGGATGGGAGCCTATGGACAGGCCATAATAGTCGACCACGGTCAGGGGTTGTCGACTCTGTACGGCCACCTGAGCAGTCTTGGCGTAAGTAACGGCCAATCGGTTACCAAGGGTCAGAGCATCGGCAAAGTAGGCAGTACCGGTTGGAGCACCGGCCCTCATCTCCACTTTGAGGTGCGTATCAATGGACAACATACCGACCCGCGTAAGTATGTATAAGTGATCTGGGGCGGTATTTATTGAGACTTTTCATGACAAAAAAGTCGGCGTCACGGTAGAATAGCGTATTCAAGGACAGGGATTGCCTTGCCGGTTGAGAGCGCAAGACAATAACTGTCCTTTTATGTGTAAAAATTTATCAGGGTTTGCAACTGTGGTATTATTAATTCTGGGTATTTATACGGTGTGATGGCGCCCGGACATCTGCCCGGGTTTTGCCCCCGGCAGAGCGCAAGGGAGGGAAAGCGTTGCCAAGTGGGTAAGGCGGCGCGGCCAGTGTTTTCTGCTGCGGTAGTCTTTGCTATTGCCTATGTGATGATGTATTCTGGTTACAGTTCTTCAGGATCGACCCGGGCTTTAGTCATCAGGAGAATAACATGACATACATTTTGGCCGGTGTTATCTCTCCGGCCAAACTGCAGAATGCGGCGGCTGACATAGACGCCCTGGAACCGAATCCCAGGTGACCCGGGTTGCCTCGAAGCATCTGTAATATTTACTCTGGTAGCCGCTATCCTTACTTTTTATGTGGGCGTGAACACCGAAGCTGTTGATGCCAGCCCATTGAACCGGCAGGATAACATATTTGTATGCCAAGGATAATAGAATATTATTGGTGGTGACGATTTGAACAGAGAAAGAAATAACTGGTTACGGGGAATTAACATTTTTTTTAGCACCGTCGGTGTGGTGGTGGTTGTCTGCACGATTGCCCTCTTAGTGACCAGCAGTGCCGGTCTGAGTACACTATTCAGTGTCATCGGGCTGATCAAAACCGAGTCTTTATACCAGATCAATACTGCGCAGATGCTGGAAGGGGCCGGAGCAGGCATTGTTGAAGCCCTGGACGATCCATATTCCAGGTATCTCGACAGGCAGACCTATCAGGATCTCAAGGTCAAATTAGAAGCTAAATTTGGCGGCATCGGGGTCTATGTGGGGCAGGACAATCAAGGTCGTATCATGATCTATTCTCCCATCAGGGGGACTCCAGCCTATAAGGTAGGGGTCAAACACGGGGACATCATAGTGCGCATCAACGGTGAAAGCACCGTGAAGATGACCTCTGATGAAGCCGCCCAGCTGATGCGCGGCGACCCGGGGACGCAGTTGGAATTGGGGGTTTACCGGGAATCTGAAGGCAAGGAACTCAACTTTACCATAGTGCGTGAAATAATCAATGTGCCTTCGGTTGAGGACAAAATTCTTGACGAAGCCGCTGATATCGGCTACATCAGCTTAAATCAATTCCACGCCCAGTCGGCCAATGAACTGGCTACCAGTGTTGAAAAGCTGATGAGCGGAAACAAGGTGAAGGGCATAATTCTGGATTTGCGGGACAACGGCGGCGGAGATTTCAATGCCGCAATTGACATTGCCGGAATATTTCTGGATGGCAGCACGGTGGTAAGCGCTGCAGACAGCAAAGGCAATCAACAGGTCTACAAAGCCTCACCTGGCAAAGTGAATATTCCCCTGGTGGTCCTGGTGAATCATGACAGCGCCAGCGCCTCGGAAATACTGGCTGCGGCCCTGCAGGATAACCAGCGGGCTGATCTGGTGGGAGTTAAGACTTTCGGCAAAGGCCTGGTGCAAACCGTATTTCCCCTGCATGACGGCGGGGCTTTGAAATTGACCACTCAGAAGTATTATACCCCCAACGGCACAGACATCAATGAAGTCGGCATCACCCCTGATTACGAGGTGCAAAACGATCCCAACAACAGCCAGGATTTGCAACTGAATAAAGCCATAGAAGTGTTAAAGACGAAGCTGGAAAATTAATAAGAATCCTTAAATACTGGCCACCCCGGTTGACTCGTTGCGCCCAAAGGAGTGGACTGCTTGGATTCTGTCTTAAGCATCTGGTTGGAAATGGGGCGGGTATGGTTGCAAGCTATATCCTCGCCTCTTTTTATTTCCCTCTATCTTATTATGTTTTTTGTAATCAGCTGGTCTTATGGGCGAAAATCACCAGGATCCAACCAGCGTGAATTCATAAAGTCGGCGCTATTATCTGTCTTGATCGGCCTTGGTGCAGGATTCTTAGGCAGCGCCCTGCTGGTGGTAGTCGGAATCGATGTGCGCAATTTAAGCATCCTGGCCTTATGGCTGATTTCCCTGGGATTGGCCTTGGTTCATCCCCGCCTGATCTGCTTTTCCTATGCAGGCGGCCTATTGGCCCTGTTTTGCCTTTTGACTTCACGCTCAGTCAGCTGCGTTCCGCAGATAACGGGCCTAATAGCGATTCTCCACCTCATTGAAAGCGGTTTGATCCTGGTCGACGGCAGCACTCAGCCGGGCCGGGTTTGTTTCAAAAAACAGGGCCAGACCGTACAGGGTTTTAAACTGCAGCGGTTTTGGCCCTTGCTGCTGGTTATCAGCTGTACATCCGACAGCAGCATAGGCTATACTATGCCTTCCTGGTGGCCTTTGCTGCAATGCCATCCCCCTGCAGCTCAAGACAGTCTTTTTATCATGCTTCCGGTTCTGGCCATACTCGGTTATGGCGAAACGGTCACCAAAACCACCCCCCGCCTCACTGTGATGCGGTCTGCCCGCAATCTGGCCGTTTATAGCTTGATCCTGCTGGCGCTGTCCTTATCGGCCTCATCATACCCTTTGATGAGCTGGATAGCTGCCATATTTGCCCCGCTTGGCCATGAGATGCTGATCTGGCTGGGCACGCGGGGAGGCTCTTAGCCCTTTTGAAAACCGGCCATCCCGGGTGGCTACTTCATTAACCAATGGTTTACTTTTCGAATATACTATAGAAATCCAGCAGGGAAAGGGGTCTGGAATTGTTATATAAAGGCAAAATCAAGTATGTGCTGTCCAGTACATTTACCGACCAGGGTTATGTCAGCTGCCTGCCTGATTTACTGGCGGGAATAAAACGAGTCTATATCCTCAAGGGCGCTGCGGGAACGGGGAAAGCCACGTTTATTCGGCTGCTGGGGGAGTCTATGTCCTCATTAGGCTATGAGATGGAATACTGGATCTCGGCTGCGGATGCGGTCAACCCTGAAGGGATTTATTTTCCCCAGCTGGATACCGCGGTAGTTAACGGCAGCAGCCCGGTATCCATTGAACCGCATTATCCACATATCAGCGGGGATGTTATTAATCTGGGCGATTACCTGGATACTGCCCTGATTAAGGAACAGGCCCGGCAGATCATAAAGCATATCGATCAATGGGAACTGTCGAACCGGCAGGCCGAAATGCATCTTCAGTCGGCTGCCCTGGCCAAACAGGAGCTGAAGAAATCTGCTGCGGCCCATCTCAACATGCAGCAGCTTTATAGTCTGGTAGAGCAGATATACAGTGAAGCCACCCTACCGCGGCCCGGAGAGAGACATTTTTTTGCCAGTGCCATGACTGCGGAAGGGTACATCGATTATGTCGAAGAAATCAGCTCTGATTGCAAGCAGCGTTTTGTCTTGACGGGTCCGGCTGGCAGCGGCAAATCAACTATCCTGGCTGAAATCGCCAGAAAAGCAAAACAGCAGGGCAATAGCGTGGAATATTATTATTGCGGTTTGGAGGCGGATAGTTTGCTAATGATCATCCTTCCAGCCTTCAGCACTGCTGTAATTGATGGCGGCGGTCTGCAGCTGAATTTAAAACCGTGGGATAAAGTGATCAACACCGAAGCGGTACTGGACGATTTTGAGATCCTCAAGGAAGCGCAGGTGAGCAGCCTGGCCAACCACAATTATGAAGAACTGCTGTCCAAGGCTCAGGAAAAACTGGAAGAGGCTTACCGGGAATTAAAAGCTCTCAAACACCTCTACGCCAGCAAAATGAACTTTCAAGCCCTCAACCAGAGAAGGATGGCCTTGCTGGAGGAATTAATCCAAAGATGAGGCCGTAAATCCCAACCAACCCGTACTTTTTCATAGTAGAGGCGCCTGTCCCGGCGCCTCTATGCCCTCTTTATTATTGGGGCGAACATTTGTTATCATGGATTAGGAAAGGACAGGCGTAACTACTGAACTTAAGAGGTTAATAATGGAATTCAAGCTACATTCAACCTACCATGAGACCGGAGACCAGCCTCAGGCCATACAGGCTCTGGTCGAAGGGCTTAAGGCCCGGTATCCGGAACAGACCCTTTTGGGTGTGACCGGTTCGGGGAAGACCTTTACCATGGCCCGCATTATCGAGGAAGTGCAGCGGCCCGCCTTGATCATGGCTCCCAACAAGACCCTGGCGGGGCAGCTTTATGCCGAGTTCAAGCAGTTCTTTCCGGAAAATGCGGTGGAATACTTTATCAGCTATTACGATTATTACCAGCCTGAGGCCTACGTGCCCCACACTGATACCTATATCGAGAAAGACTCCTCCATAAACGATGAGATCGACAAACTGCGCCACTCTGCCACCGCGGCGGTTCTGGAACGGCGGGACGTCGTAGTTGTGGCCAGCGTATCCTGCATCTATGGCTTGGGGGCTCCGGATGATTACTATCGCATGGCCATATCACTCAGGCCGGGCATGGAGGCGCCGCGCGATACTATAATGCGGCGCCTGGTGGAAAATCATTATGAACGCAATGATTATTCCTTTAACCGCGGCAATTTCCGGGTGAGGGGCGATGTCATCGAGATATTCCCGGCCTCAGCCGGTGAGAGAGCCCTCAGGATAGAATTATTTGGCGATGAAGTCGACCGCATTATCGAGTTCAATCCCATAACCGGTGAGGTTTATGGCCGCAGGCTCCATACCATGATTTTCCCGGCCTCCCATTATGTGACCAGCCGCGAGCGCATGCTGGACACTGCGGAAGATATTAGACTGGAACTGGATGAGCAGGTGACCCGCTTTCAAAATGAAGGCAAACTCCTGGAGGCGCAGCGTATTGAGCAGCGCACCCGCTACGACCTGGAGATGATCAGGGAGATCGGCTACTGCAAGGGGATTGAAAACTATTCCCGCTATATTACGGGTAGAAAGTCAGGTGAACCCCCCTATACATTGATCGATTTCTTTCCCCGGGATTTTATATTGTTTATTGATGAGTCCCATATTTCCGTGCCGCAGATCAGGGGTATGTATGAAGGGGACCGGTCGCGCAAGCAGAATCTGGTGGAGTATGGATTCAGGCTGCCTTCAGCCCTGGATAACCGCCCCTTGAAATTCGCCGAGTTTCAGGCCAAGGTCAATCAAATCGTATATGTCAGTGCCACCCCGGGGGATTATGAAGTTGAGCGCAGCAGGCAGGTGGCGGAACAGATCATACGCCCCACCGGGCTGGTCGACCCGCTTGTGGAAATAAGGCCGACCGGGCACCAGATCGACGACCTGATGGAAAGGATAAGACAGACTGTAGGCCAGGGCTACCGGGTTCTGGTCACTACCCTGACCAAGCGCATGGCTGAAGACCTGTGCGACTACCTGGCAGACGCGGGGATAAGAGTTCGCTATATGCATTCCGACATCCAGGCCCTGGAACGCCTGGAGATACTGCGCGACCTGCGGGCGGGCGAATTCGACGTGCTGGTGGGAATCAACCTGTTGCGGGAAGGGCTGGATCTTCCCGAGGTCGCATTGGTTGCCATACTGGATGCGGACAAGGAAGGCTTTCTGCGTTCGGGGCGTTCGCTGATTCAGACCATTGGCCGGGCGGCCCGCAATGTGGAAGGACAGGTGATAATGTATGCCGACCGCATCACCCCTTCCATGCGGACCGCTATCGATGAGACCAACCGCCGCCGCGAAAAGCAGATAGCATTCAATCAAACCCACGGGATTACCCCGGAAACCATCCAAAAGGAGATCTATGCCTCCATCGAGGCTACCATTGCCGAGGCTCCGGCCCAATATGATGCGGCGCTGTTCTCCCATCTGGGCAAAGAGGAGCGGGTTAGGCTGGCCGGAGAGATGCAGGCCGAAATGATAAAAGCAGCTGAAAGCCTTGAATTCGAGCGGGCTGCCGAGCTCCGCGACATGATCAAGAAGCTCTTGGAGCCCCCGCGCAAGACCAAAAAGCGATCCCGCGGCCGTTAAAGAGGCCGCGATGCTGATAGGAGCATAAAGTGAAAGACTATATCTACGTAAAAGGCGCCCGTGAACATAATTTAAAGAATATCGACATTACAATTCCCCGCGATAAGCTGGTGATTTTCACCGGGGTGTCGGGATCAGGCAAATCCAGCCTGGCATTCGACACCATTTACAGTGAGGGCCAGCGCCGCTATGTGGAATCGCTCTCCACCTACGCCCGCCAATTCCTGGGACAGATGGAGAAGCCTGATGTGGATTCTATAGAGGGGCTTTCTCCATCCATTTCCATCGACCAGAAATCGACCTCCAACAATCCCCGTTCAACGGTGGGGACGGTTACCGAGGTGTACGATTACCTGCGCTTGATGTATGCCCGGGTAGGCAGGCCTCATTGCCCTCATTGCCATCAGCCTATCCAGCGCCAAACCGTGGATCAGATTGTAGACAGCCTCCTGGTCATGACCCCGGGAACCCGTCTCAAGGTCCTGGCGCCGGTGGTCAAGGCCCAGAAAGGCGAGCACAAAAAGCTCTTGCAGGACCTGTTTCGAGACGGCTTTGTCCGGGTTATCGTGGATGGCTATGAATACACCTCGGATGAAGAGATCGTACTGGAAAAAAATAAAAAACACGACATCAGCGCGGTGATCGACCGCCTGGTTGTCAAAGACGGCATACGGAGCCGTTTGGCCCAATCCCTGGAACTGGCCTTCGAACTCAGTGAAGGACTGATCATTATCCGGGTGCTGGGAGAGAATGGCGCCGAAGAGGACCAGCTGTTCAGCCGGGATTTCGCCTGCCCGGACTGCGGATTCAGCCTGAGCGAACTGAGCCCGCGGATGTTTTCCTTTAACAACCCGTTCGGGGCTTGCCCGGAATGCGACGGCCTGGGAGAAAAACGGGTTATTGACCCTGAATTGGTTCTGGATCGGGATAAGAGCATTCAAGAAGGGGCTATCATTCCCTGGTCCAATAATTTTTACACCTACTACAATCAGATTTTGTACGGGATGGCGGAGAAAAATGACATTCCCCTGGATAAACCCCTCAAAGAGCTGAGCGATGATCAGGTGGATGCCATCCTCTACGGGAAGAATGGGGAGCGCATCCGCGTCAATTATGTCAATTCATACGGGGAGAAGAACAGCTTCACTTCCAGTTTTGAAGGCGTGGTGACCAACCTGCGCCGGCGCTACCTGGAGACCAAATCGGATGCTTCGCGGGAGGAGATAGAAAAATATATGACCACCACCCTGTGTCCGCGCTGCCGGGGCAAGCGCCTGCGCGAGGAGATCCTCTGGGTCTTGATAGGGGACAAGTCTATCAATGACGTGACCTCACTTTCCATCCGCGAATGCTATCAGTTTTTCGAAAGCCTGGCATTGAGCCCGCGCGAGCATATTATCGCCCGCCAGGTGATCAAGGAGATACAGGAGCGCTTAAAATTCCTGATCGATGTGGGCCTGGATTATTTGACCATGGACCGCCCGGCCGGCAGCCTGTCCGGCGGAGAAGCACAGCGTATCCGCCTGGCTACACAGGTAGGCTCCAGCCTGGTAGGGGTCTTATATGTCTTGGATGAACCCAGCATCGGGCTGCACCCGCGGGATAACGACCGCCTCCTGGCAACCCTGCGCCGCCTGCGCGATCTGGGCAATACTGTAATCGTGGTGGAGCACGATGAGGATGCCATGCGCCAGGCCGATCATATCGTTGATATCGGCCCGCGCGCCGGCATACACGGCGGGCAGGTTGTGGCCCAGGGCACTCTGGAAGAGATCATGCAGGCGCCCGAATCCCTGACCGGGCAATATCTTTCCGGCCTCCTCGACATTGAAGTGCCCGCTGTGCGGCGCCAGGGCAATAGCCGCCAGATTTTAATTAAAGGGGCCCACAAGCATAATTTAAAGAATATCGATGTGGAGATCCCCCTGGGGATGATGGTGGTGATTACCGGAGTATCCGGGTCGGGCAAAAGCACTCTGGTGGAGGAAATCCTCTACCCCGGACTGACCTGGCGTATCAACCGGCGCTCCGGTCAGAGCAGCCGTCATAACCAGCAGGGTCGCTATCTTGACATAACCGGGGCAGAAGCCATAGATAAAGTAATAAATATCGATCAGGCCCCTATCGGGCGCACCCCGCGGTCCAATCCGGCCACTTATACCGGGGCTTTTAACGGCATCCGCGAACTGTTTGCCCAGACTGCTGAAGCCAGGGTGCGCGGCTATCAGCCGGGGCGGTTCAGTTTCAACGTTCGCGGCGGGCGCTGTGACGCCTGTTCCGGCGACGGTATCATTAAGATCGAGATGCACTTTTTGCCCGACGTATACATCCCCTGCGAGGTTTGCAAGGGCAGGCGCTATAACCGGGAAACCCTGGAGGTGAAATACAAAGGCTATACTATTGCCGATGTTCTGGAAATGACAGTGGATGAGGCGGTGGATTGCTTTGAAAATATCCCCTCGGTATTTCGCAAATTGAAAGTTCTGCAGGATGTGGGCCTGGGATATATTAAACTGGGTCAACCGGCCCCCACCCTGTCCGGCGGGGAGGCGCAGCGGGTCAAGCTGGCTACCGAGCTTTCCAAACGATCTACCGGGCGGACGCTCTATATTCTTGATGAACCCACCACCGGCCTGCATAAAGACGATGTCAGACAGCTTCTGGAGGTCTTGAACCGCCTGGTCGATGCCGGCAACACCGTGGTCGTCATTGAGCACAACCTGGATGTGATCAAATCCGCCGATCATATTATCGACCTGGGACCGGAGGGCGGCGAAAAGGGCGGGCATATTATCGTGGCCGGGCGCCCTGAGGCAGTAGCGGATTGTCCGGCTTCACACACCGGGAAATACCTTAAACCTTTGTTAGGAGTTGCCCAAGGTGGAAAAGCTAAAAGAACGTCTTAAAGACATACCCTGTAAACCAGGGGTTTACTTGTTCAAGCACGGTGACGGCCGGGTTATATACGTGGGCAAGGCGAAAATCCTCAGAAATCGACTGCGCTCCTATTTTCAGCCCCCTCATCGCCTGGACCCCAAAGTGAGAGCGATGGTCAGCCGGGTGGCCGATTTTGACTATATTGTTACCGGCAGTGAAGTTGAAGCCCTGATTCTGGAGAACAACCTGATAAAATCTTATCATCCCCGCTATAACATTTTTATGCGCGATGATAAGACCTACCCGTATCTGAAGATCACCACCGCCGAACCATATCCGCGGGTATGCATCACCAGGGAGAAAAAGGACGGGGTTTCGCGCTACTTTGGCCCCTACACCGATGCGGCCGCTTTAAAAGAGACCGTCAAGCTGCTTACCGGGATCTTTCCTTTGCGCACCTGCAAAACCTTGAAAAAGCAGCCCCGTCCCTGCTTGAACCGGGATCTGGAGAAATGCCTGGCCCCGTGCAGCAGTGGGGTAACAGTTGAGGAATACCAGCAATGTGTGGCTGGGCTGATCCGCTTTATGGAGGGCCATCATGCCGAGGTGATCCAGCAAAAAGAGCGGGAGATGCAGGCCGCCGCCGCCGCCCTGGAATTCGAAAAAGCGGCCCGCCTGCGGGATCAGATTCAGAGCATTCACAGCCTGGACGCCAGGCAAAAAGTCAGTTTTGACAAGCCCTACCACCTGGATGTGGTGGTGACTGTAGTAGACGAAAAGCCATATTTGGGCCTGGTTTTCAAAATCCGCTCCGGCCGCATTGTGGGCAAAGACACCTACTGGCTGCACCCGGCTATGGATGAACCGGGAGAAGAGCTGAGCAGCTTTTTCCTGCGCCAGTATTATAGCGAAAACCACGATATTCCCGATGAAATCGTGATGAATATGGTTCCCGCCGACTTGATTCTGCTGCAGGACTGGTTTAAGGAATTGACCGGCAGGAAGACCAGCCTGCACCGGCCGCAGCGCGGGGAAAAGAAAGCCCTTTTGGACATGGTCCAGGAGAATGCCCGGTTATTGAGAGAAGAAAAACAACAGGCTGAAGAGCACTATCAAGGCGCTTTACAGCAGTTGAGCCGGGATCTGGAATTGGAGGTTGTCCCTCAGCGCATCGAAGGCTACGACGTATCCCACTTAGGCGGGGAGGAAACCGTGGCATCAATGGTGGTGTTCACCGCCGGCAGGCCAGATAAAAAGAACTACCGCCGCTTTAAGATTAAGATGGCGCAAAACAATGACTATGCCTCACTGGCTGAGGCTTTAAAGCGCCGCTTTACTGAAGCCGGACAGGGCAACCCGGCTTTTTTGCCTGAGCCCGATTTAATCATGATTGACGGCGGTCTGGGACAGCTGCACGCTGCACAGGAGATCCTCAAAAACCTCGAAATCGACGTTCCGGCAGTAGCCCTGGCCAAGCGGGAAGAGACCATTTTCCGCTCTGATGGAAGGCCCTTGAAGCTGCCCCGCCGCAATCAGGGACTCATGACTCTGCAGCGCTTGCGGGATGAGGCCCACCGCTTCGCAATTGAGTATAATCGCCTGCGCCGCGGTAAAAAATTAACTAAATCCATTCTGGATGATATAAAAGGTATCGGTGCGCGGCGCAAAAAGCTGCTCCTGGAATCTTTCGGTTCAGTGGCCGCCCTGAGCAGGGCCTCACAGGAGGAAATCGCCTCGGTCAAGGGTATCGGCAGGAGTGCCGCCCAGGCCGTATACCGGGTCCTGCACCCTCAGGATGAAGGTTCTTAATATTCTACAAATAGTATTAGTAAAAAACAAAAAAATCCCATATTATTAAAAGAAAGACTAACAGCGCAAATAGCGGCGTTTAACATGAAGGGGGCTAAGGATATGATTCAGGGATGGGTCCTGAGGTGGGCTATCAACATACTGGCCATCGTACTGACGGCCGAACTTTTGCCCGGTTTTCAGCTGACTTTGTGGGCAGCGATTGTAGGCTCGTTATTCCTGGGGGTTATTAACGCTTTTATTCGACCTTTGCTTTTGCTGGTAACCCTGCCTTTTAATATTCTTACCCTGGGCCTATTCACCCTCGTGATCAATGGGTTTATGTTGTGGATCACAGCGGTTACCATACGCGGCTTTGAAATTGACGGGTTTGGCTGGGCCGTACTGAGTGCCCTCGTCTTGAGCTTGATCAGTGCGGCCGGGAGCTATTTTGTTGAAGACCGCATGTTTCGTTTTAAATAAGCTGGCGGGAGAATTGAATTTTTAAACTAACCGGGCCGGCCGTGCTCGGTTTATTATTTGTCTTGAGCCAGTTTGAGGAAGGAGATACCATGGGCATACGATTAGTGGCAATTGATCTGGACGACACCTTGCTGGATTCGGGATTGCGCATCTCGCCGCGGTGTGTCAGTGATATCGAAAATATTCGCCAACAGGGTATACTGGTCACTCTGGCTACCGGGCGCATGTACCGTTCGGCCTTGCCGTTTGCCCTGAAACTGGGCATGAATATCCCCTTAATCACCTACCAGGGGGCCCTGGTAAAAGACACCTATTCTCAGGAAGTGCTGTATTTCAGGCCGGTGGGCGAGTTGGCCCCGACAGTCATGGAATTCCTCAGGGAGCAAGGGGTTTACTTTCACACCTATTTCGACGACCAGCTGTGTGTGGAGAGCGACAGCCCTGAGGCCATCGCTTATTCACAGCTGGCCGGAGTGGAATTAACCTTTATGCCTGATCTGATTAAAGCCAGCCGCAGCTTACCGGCTTTTAAGATTATGGCCATCTCAAACCAAACCAGTAGTCTCGACCCTATAGAAGCTGATCTGAGAGAGCGCTTTGGCCAGGAACTATTCATTACCCGATCCAAGCTGCATTATCTGGAAATTATGCACCGCGATGCCAACAAAGCCAGAGCCCTGCAGCTGGTAGCCGAACACTATGGCATAAAACAGGCCGATGTTCTGGCTATCGGAGACAGCTATAACGATGTGGGCATGCTGGCCTGGGCGGGCACCGGGATAGCGGTCGGCAATGCGCCGCCACTGGTTAAAGAAGCTGCTGATCATGTGACAGCTTCAAATGATGAGGATGGTGTGGCAGAGGCCCTTGAAAAATGGGTTTTACACACCGAGCCCGGCCCCGCTGCACAGCGACAGGCATAGTGGAAAGCTGACTCGGGGAAGATAAAAAGGAAACTTTCAGCTTGAGAAATGCTCATCCTATTAAAGGATTATCTGTTTATAAAGGAGAGGTTATTATATGTCAGAAAGCGCTATCCAGGAGCCAATGAAAAGCTATCTCTATGGTTTGCCCGAACAGTTCGACCGGTGTCTGGAAATGTCGTATCAGGAGGTAGAACGCTATCAAAAACCCTACCATAACGTGATGGTATCCGGTCTGGGCGGGTCCGCCATAGGCGGCGATATTTTAAGAACCTATGCCTTCCAGCAAGCTGCCATTCCGGTTTTTGTTAACCGCGGCTATGACCTGCCCCGGTTTGTCAACCAAAACACCCTTTTTGTAGCGGTCAGTTATTCCGGCAACACCGAAGAAACCCTGGCGGCTTACGAAGAGGCCAAAAACTGCGGGGCGCAGATCCTGGCCATTACCAGCGGCGGCAAACTGGCTCAGAATGCCCGGGATGACGGCAATACCGTGGTTGCCATCCCCGGCGGCTTATCTCCCCGGGCTGCGACTGGTTATCTGCTGGCTCCCCTGCTATTATCCCTGCAAAGCGCCGGTATATTAAAAAACGTGGAGGCGGACATAAAAGAAACCGCCGCTGTTTTGCACAGCCTGAGGGATCTGTTGCAGCCCGCTTCTCGAGAGCGGAATATAGCGCAAAGCATAGCTGGCCTGATTAAAGATGCTGTGCCTGTGGTGTGGGGAAGTGCCAACTGCACGGAACCGGCTGCCCTGCGCTGGAAAGCTCAAATCAATGAAAACGCTAAATGCCCCGCTTATTACAATGTCTTTCCGGAACTCAATCACAATGAAATTGTAGGTTTTGAAGCCCCCGCAGAGCTGCTGGCGAAAATAGCGGTTATTATTCTCAGAGACAGCCGCGATCACCGGCGGGTGCAGCAGCGTATGGATATAACCCGTAATCTGATTGAAGATAAAGTAAAAAAGGTTATTGAGGTCGAAAGCGCCGGGGAATCCCTCTTAGCCCGTATATATTCCCTGATCTATATAGGCGACTATGTGAGTTATTATCTGGCCTTAGAGTATGGCATCGACCCCACCCCGGTCAAAGTGATCGATTACCTTAAGCAAGAACTGGCCCATTTAGAATAGACTGCAAAGCACAGGAAAACAGGTGATCAAATGCGCTTTTTCGGTGATTATCATACTCACACCCGTTTAAGCGATGGACGGCAGACCATGCGGGATATAGTTGCGGCGGCTTATGAGCAAGGCCTGCAAGAGGTGGCTATCACCGACCACGGGCCTATGGCGGCCGTGATCGGTGTCAAAGATGCCTGGGCCTGCCTGTACAACAAAAGGCAGGCTGCCGAACTGCAAAAACGATACCCCGATATACGCATACTTATCGGCGCTGAAGCCAATATCCGGGACCTAAACGGTACTCTGGACATTCCTGATGAAATCATTGGCGAACTGGATCTATTAATAGCCGGTATCCATCCCTATACCATGCCCACCTCGGTCCATGACGGCATGGCCCTGTGGGTGCAAAATTCACTGCGCCACTTGGGCAGAAAGCAGTCTCGCAAAGCCCTGGTTGCCAATACCGACGCGTTAATTGCCGCAGTGGAGAACAACCCTCAGCTGGATATCCTTTCTCATCCGGGGCTGTTCTTTTCTATTGATGTTAAGGCAGTAGCCGAGGCCTGCAGCCAAAATGAGGTCTTATTTGAAATAAATTGCGGCCATAACCACCCCCCTATTTCTGATATAATAGAAGCGGAGCAAACCGGAGTTCGCTTTATTGTCAACAGTGACGCTCATTTCCCGGAAACAGTGGGGGATTTAGCTTACGGCAGCAGCCTGGTTGAAACTCTGGGGCTTGATGCCCAGCGCGTTGTGAACCATGCTGCCGGGGGAGGGATTGCCGCATGGGGGAAAAAAGGGAGAATCTACACATACTCATCATTACCGGATTATCAGGAGCCGGCAAGACCCAGGTGATTAACTGCCTGGAAGATATGGAATACTACTGCGTTGACAATCTTCCTCCGGTTTTATTGACCAAATTTGTTGAATTGAGCCTTCAGTCTGAAGGCAAAATCGACAAAGTAGCCCTGGTCATAGACGCCCGCGGGGGAGAGTTTTTCTCCGACCTGGCCCGCTCTCTGGATGATCTCAAGCAAGACCAGATTCCCTATGAAATTCTTTTCCTGGAGGCCTCTGATGAGGTCTTAATCCGCCGCTTCAAAGAATCCCGGCGCCGCCATCCCCTCTCCAACACCTGGCGTTTGCAGGAAGCCATTCAAGTAGAAAAGAACATGCTGGAAGAATTGCGCGGATCGGCCAACGTGGTTATCGATACCTCGACACTGGCGCCCCGGGAATTGAAAGATAAACTGACCAGCCTCTATGCTCATCGCCAGATGCATGGCTTTACGGTCAATGTAGTCTCCTTTGGATATAAACTGGGAATACCTATCGATTCGGACATAGTCATCGATGTTCGCTTTATCCCCAATCCCTTTTACAATCCGGTCATGCGAAGCATGACCGGTGAAGACCGGGAGGTTATCGATTACGTGATGGATTCCACCATCACCAAATCGTTCGTGCGGCGCTTCGTGAATCTCATGAAATTCTTGATTCCGCATTATATAAACGAAGGCAAAACTAATCTGGCTTTATCTATCGGCTGCACCGGAGGACAGCACCGTTCGGTAGTTCTGGCCGCTTACATCGGCGAGCAGCTCAAGGAAATGGGATATAACGTAATTATCAGACATAGAGATGTTGCAAAGTACAAATTGGAGGAGTAAATGAATCGGATCAAGTCTGAACCTCGAATTGTTGTCATCGGCGGCGGTACAGGTTTGTCAGTTATGCTCAAAGGGTTAAAGAAATATACCTCGCACTTGACTGCAGTGGTTACCGTAACCGATGACGGAGGCAGTTCCGGCCGGCTGCGATCTGAGTTGGGGGTTTTGCCGCCGGGGGATATACGCAACTGCCTGGTTGCCCTGGCGGAAACAGAAACCTTGATGGACAAGGTGTTCCAACATCGCTTTAATGCCGGGGATGGACTACAGGGACACAATCTGGGCAATCTGTTACTGGTAGCCTTGACTGAAATCGCCGGCGATTTTGTGTCAGCTATCCGAGAAGTAAGCCAGGTCTTGAAGGTTCGAGGCCAGGTTCTGCCAGCCACCCTGGAATACGTAACCCTGGCGGCCAAAATGATAGACGGCACCACTGTAAGTGGCGAGACCTCGATACGTCATCATGATCAAAAAATAGAAAAAGTCTATCTGATACCGGAAAAATGCATGCCAGCTCCGGAAACCCTGGAAGCCATCCGGGAGGCCGACGCCATAATCCTGGGACCGGGCAGTCTGTATACCAGCATCATCCCTAATCTCCTGGTACACGGGGTGGTTCCTGCTATTGAAGAATCCCGTGCCGTTACCTGTTATGTGAGCAACATTATGACTGAAAAAGGGGAAACTGATGATTACAGCGCCGCCGACCATCTGCGGGTGATTCTGGAACATTTGGGCAAACAGATCATCGATTATGTGATCGTTAATTCAGGTTCAATTGATGAAGACCGCCTGGAGCGCTACAGGGAAGAAAACGCCGTGCCGGTAAAGACTACCAGCGGGGAGATCATGGCCATGGGCGTAAGGCTGATTGAGGAGAATCTGGTCTCCGACACCGAGGTAGCCTGGCATGAGCCCGACAAACTGGCTCAGGTTATTATTAATATCATAGAGAATAATGCCGAGTCATAGTTGGCGAGGAATTAATGGATGAGTTTTTCAAATCAGGTAAAAGAGGAACTGGCCCGGGAGATTTCCGATAAGGCTTGCTGCCGCCGGGCCGAACTGGCCGCCTTGGTTCATGTCAATGGGCGGATCATAAAAACAGATGCCGAGCGGCTGAAATTGGTGGTGCAAGCTGAGCAAGCCGGAACCGCGCGTAAAATATACACCCTTATCAAGTCGCTATACGGCTTGCAGACCACCGTTCAGGCAGAACCCCGGCGCCGCTTTAAAAAGACCCGCATCTATGAAGTACATGCTATTATTAGTAATAGGGATGCGGACCTCTGGCAGAGGCTGCAGGACCTGAACGCCGCCAGCAAAAAAGGGAGACGCCTTGGCGCGGATCTCATCCGCAGGAATTGCTGCAAGCGCAGTTATCTGCGCGGGATATTTTTAAGCCGGGGTTTTATAAATCGTCCTGAAGGAGAATACCATTTAGAAATAATACTTCAGGAGTTGTCGCTGGTCAAAGAGATCCAGCGCTTATTATCAAAATTTAACTTATCCAGCAGGATGGTCGAACGCAAGCTAAACCTGGTATTATATATAAAAGAGGGAGAACAGATAGTAGATTTTCTCCGGGTGGTTGGTGCGCATAAAGCCCTGCTCGATTTCGAGAATGTGCGTATTCTCAAGTCTATGCGCAACAGTATAAACCGTCAGGTGAATTGTGAAACCGCTAACCTTGCCAAAATTGTGGATGCCTCAGTACGCCAAATACAATTAATAAATAGACTGGTTGAACTGAAAGGATGGGAATTCCTCCCGGCCCATTTGCGCGACCTGGCCAGGGTGCGAATCGAATATCCTGACAAATCCCTTAAAGAATTAGGAGACCTCTTGGACCCGCCCTTAAGTAAATCCGGGGTTGCTTACCGGATGCGCAAATTGGAGCAGTTGGCTGAAGATATCATCGAGATCTCCTTGAGATAGAAAAAGATAGATAAATAAAGATAGAGATATAGGAAGAGAAAGACCTGCCTGATATGAGAGGAAAGTTAGTATGCGCCTTACACATGACGTGATACTGGCCCAGCAACAGAAGCTGCTGATGACACCTGAACTTCGCCAGGCCATCGCTATTCTGCAGATGTCCTCACTTGAGCTGTCCGAATATATCCGCAATGAATTAGCGGAAAATCCCCTTCTGGAAGAAAAGCCTGATGTGGAAGAACCCGCGGATGCTCAAGACGAATCCGAACCTGAGACCAACGATGACATCAGTGAATGGCTGGATGTATTCGGCGACAGTGACCGTGATACCTACGATGCGGGGGTAAACTACCAGGGCGAAGAGAAATCCCTGGAAAACTACCTGGCGCAAAAGCCCAGCTTATATGAGCATCTGGAGTTCCAGCTGCATCTTTTCAGCACCACCCCCGAAGAGCAAGAAATCGGCCAGTACTTGATCGGCAGCATAGACCAGAATGGCTATTTAACCGCCAAACTTGACGATGTAGCCCGACAGCTGAATGTTGATCTGGAAGAGGTTGAAAAGGCTCTGGAATTGATACAGTCATTCAATCCTCCCGGCCTGGGCGCCCGCGACCTCCCGGAGTGCCTGATTCTTCAATTGCGGCAATATGACAAGGACTCGGAAATCGCCCGCAATATCATAAATAACCACCTCACCGACCTGGCCCGGGGCAGATTGAACCACATCGCCCAGAAGGTTGGGGCTCCAGTACGGAAAGTCCAGGAAATCTGCGATTTAATCAGGACCCTTGACCCCAAACCCGGGCTGCAGTTCAGCGGCGATGAAATAAAATATGTTACTCCTGATGTGATTGTGGAAAAGATCGAGGGGGAATATGTGGTAATAATCAATGATTTCAACTTCCCCCGCTTGATCGTCAACAATATGTATGAAAGCATGCTTAAGCAGGCCGACGCGCAGTCTCAGGAAGCCCGCAAATATCTGGAGGAAAAGATTGGATCAGCCATATGGCTGATTCGCAGCATTGAACAGCGGCGCATGACCTTATACCGGGTTTCACGATGCATCGTCGACCTGCAGACCGAATTTCTGGATAAAGGGGTTAAGTATTTAAAGCCCATGACGCTTCGCCAGGTGGCGGAGATGATCAATGTACATGAATCCACCGTGAGTCGGGCTACCACCAATAAATACATGCAGACTCCGCAGGGCTTATTTGAACTCAAGTATTTTTTCAGCACCGGTGTGGAATGCAGCGGTGAGGACAAAGTTTCTTCCAAGAGCATCAAACATATGCTGCAGGACATTGTCGCCCGGGAAGACCCGCAGCACCCCATAAGCGATGAGGCCATTTCCCAGCAATTACAGGAAAAGGGCATTCGTATATCACGCCGTACTGTGGCTAAATACCGCCAGGAACTCAACATCCCTTCCACTTCGGCCCGCCGCCGCTATTAGGGCTGCCATACAGACCTGGCACCCTTTAAAAATTGACTACATATGTTATAAATAGATACCCGGGGCATAGTTGTTAAGCTTTTATCACACAATCTTGCATTATTTTTCCATGAATATGTTATACTATTGATAGTTTGAGGCGTTACTATATTCATGTTGGGGCAAAAATGTCCCTGAGGGCTATAATTATCCCGATTACAGATAGCCCTTAACGGGAGAGAGCATGGAAAGAGTATTTACCATAATGGAGCGATTTGCTCCTGATGCCATGGACTGCATCACTAACCGCTACAAAATGCTGAAGCAGATTATGCACCAGCAACCCGTGGGAAGACGACAATTATGCAAAGTGCTGGGTTTAACTGAACGCATGGTGCGTGCCGAGATTGAGAACCTCAAATCCACTGGCCTGATCCACGCCACAACTGCCGGAATTTGCCTCAGCCCAGCCGGCGAGCACATTATGAACGAAGTCGATATTTTCGTTCCCTTCCTTTTCAATATTCAAAGTCTTGCCGAACAGATCAAGAATCGGTTCAACCTGCGGGAAGTCATACTGGTACCCGGTGATTCACAAAGTGATGAGATGATTAAAAGGGACCTGGGGCGGGTTGCCGCTGCCTATATGAAAAAGTCGTTGTTTCCCGGCTGCACTCTGGCCGTTACCGGGGGAAGCACCTTGGCCGAGGTAGCCGATGTTATCACCGACGGCATAGGCTTTTCTAATCTGATGGTGGTTCCGGCCCGGGGAGGTTTGGGGGAAGAAGTAGAACAGCAGGCCGGAACCATAGCAGCTCGGATTGCCAAAATTATTGGCGCCCAGTACAGGATGCTGCATATCCCCGACAAACTACAAGAGGAGACCGCCCAGGCCTTAAAACAAGACCCCTACATAAAAGAAATAACCGATCTTATTAAATCTAGCGACATTCTTTTTCACGGCATCGGTTTCGCTATGGAAATGGCCAATCGCAGAGGTCTAACCGCTGCGGAAATTGCGCTTCTCCAGGCAAAGGGCGCGGTGGGAGAAGCCTTTAGATATTATTTTGATGAACAGGGCAATATAGTATATGAGGTTCCCGGAATTGGATTGGAATTGCATGATCTGGCCCATATTCAAACCGTGGTTGCAGTAGCAGGCGGCAGCAATAAGGCGCCGGCTATTAAAGCGGTGCTGAACGGGGGCCGGCAAACCGTTCTGATTACCGACGAAGGAGCGGCACAGGCGATAGTGGGCTTACAAGATTAAGAAAGGTGGTTGAAGCATGACGGTTAAAATAGGGATTAACGGCTTTGGCAGAATCGGCCGGCTGGTTGCTCGTATTGTTGTAGACCGGCCTGGTTTTGAGTTGGTGGCGGTAAACGACCTGGGAGACATCAAGGCCGGTGCTCATCTATTTAAGTATGATACTCTGCATGGCGAATTTAAGGGGAATGTATCAGTCGAATCTGACAACCTCATCATAAATGGGCAGAAGATCCGCTACATGACTGAGAAGGATCCTGCCCAACTGCCCTGGGCCGACCTGGGAGTGGATATTGTTATAGAAGGTACCGGCGCTTTCAGAAGCCGCAGCAAAGCCGGCAAGCACCTGCAGGCCGGGGCTAAAAAAGTTGTTATTACGGCGCCCGGGGATGGCGTCGATCTGACCATGGTAATGGGAGTAAACGAGGATAAATATCAACCCTCCTTTCAACTTCTCAGCAATGCCTCCTGCACCACCAACTGCCTGGCCCCGGTGGCCAAAGTGCTCCTGGACGAGTTTGGAATCATTAAGGGACTGATGACCACGGTACATGCTTATACCAATGACCAGCGCATCCTGGATCTGGCCCACAATGACCTGCGCCGGGCCCGCGCTGCAGGGCAGTCCATGATACCCACCACCACCGGAGCGGCCAGCGCATTAGGCCTGGTCATTCCCGAACTGGATGGCAAATTGGATGGCCTGGCAATAAGGGTGCCAACCCCGGTAGTCTCGCTGTTAGACCTTACGGTGGAATTGGAGAAACCGGCCAGTAAACAAGATATAAATCAGGCCTTTTTGCGGGCCAGTCAGGGACGCATGCAGGGTATATTAAAATACACCGAGGTACCCCTGGTATCCGCAGATTATCGCGGGGACAGCCATTCTGCCATTGTGGATGGGCTGTTGACCATGACCATGGGTGACAGAACCGCCAAAGTGGTGGCCTGGTATGACAATGAATGGGCTTATTCGATGCGATGTGTCGACATGGCCCAATATATAGCCGGCAAAGGCTAATCGTCTCTTTAAGACATACTATTTGGAGGTGCATCAATGCGTAGTGTTAGGGATGCTGAGGTTAAGGGAAAACGCGTCTTAATGCGCGTGGATTTTAACGTACCCACCGACAAAGACAATCATATTATTGACGATACCAAAATACGCGAGGCCTTGCCCACCATCAACTATATCGTCGAACAGGGTGGATGCCTGATCCTGATGAGCCACTTGGGGCGCCCCAAAGGTAAGCCGGAAGAAAAATACAGCCTGAAAAAGGTGGCGGACCGCCTCAGTCATCTTATCCACAGGCCGGTGGTCATGGCCCCTGCGGCCATTGGACCGCAAGTGATCTCCATTGTTGAAAAGATGCAGCCGGGCGATGTGGTGTTATTGGAAAACGTGCGCTTTTATCCCGGGGAGGAAAAAAATGATGCGGATTTTTCCAAGGCCCTGGCGTCTCTAGGAGACTTATACGTAAATGATGCCTTTGGCAGCGCCCACCGCGCGCATTCATCCACTACCGGAGTGGCCCATTATCTTCCCGCTTATGCAGGTCTCTTGATGGAGAAGGAAGTGGGGATGCTCAAGCAGGTCCTGGAAGAGGGGCAGCAGCCCCGCATGGCCATTATGGGCGGGGCGAAGATTGCCGATAAACTCGGCTTGATCGACAATCTTATCGACAAAATGGACGTAATAGTGATCGGCGGAGGTATGGCCAACACTTTTCTAAAAGCACAGGGGATAGAGGTAGGCAAATCGCTGGCTGAGGACGATCTGCTGGATGAAGCCCGCCGCCTTTTGATTAAGGCGGAAAAACAAGGGATGGCTTTGATGCTGCCCGTGGATGTGGTGATCGCGGCAGAGATTTCGGCAGATGCCGTCGTCAAGACCGTGGATATAGAGGCTATCCCGGCGGATATGATGATACTGGATATTGGGCCCAAAACCGTCACCAGCTTTAAAAAGGCTATTCTCGAAGCACGGACCATCATATGGAACGGTCCCCTGGGGGTTTATGAATATGAGCCGTTTTCCCACGGTACTCGCGAAGTAGCGCGGGCGGTAGCCGGTTCATCTGCTCTGAGTGTAATCGGGGGCGGAGACTCAGCCGCTGCTGTGCATGACCTGGGGGTGGAAAAGGGCATCACACATATCTCCACCGGAGGTGGGGCCAGCCTGGAATTCCTGGAAGGCAGAGAACTTCCAGGGGTGGCTGTCTGTGAGGCCAAAGCCACCGCATAAGCCGGCAGTGAGGGAGTTGAACCGGATGAGAAGACTGTTGATCGCAGGCAATTGGAAAATGAATAAGTTACAGGCTGAGGCCCGGGAATTCGCGGCCCAATTCCTACCCAGAGTCAGCGGGGTAGAGAAAGTCGAGATGCTCATATGCCCCCCCTTCACCTGTCTTAGCGCTATGCAATCGTCCCTGGCGGGGTCCAGGGTTGTTCTTGGCGCCCAGAATATGTACGGGGAAGCCCAGGGGGCTTTTACCGGAGAAGTCTCTCCCGCCATGCTCGTCGATACCGGATGCCGGTATGTAATTATCGGCCATTCGGAGCGGCGTCAGATTCTGGGGGAGAATAATTTCGTCATCCATAAAAAACTGGCAGCAGCCCTGGAAAACGGACTAAGGCCGATATTGTGCGTAGGCGAGACCCTGCAAGAGCGTGAAAACCAGCTGGCCATGCAGGTGGTGCAGGAGCAATTGCAGCAGGCCTTGACGGGTTTGAATTTCCCGGCGGAACAACTGGTGGTCGCTTATGAACCGGTTTGGGCAATCGGTACCGGCATCAACGCCAGCTGCAACGACGCCCAGGAGATGTGCCTGTTTGTTCGCAAAGGCCTGGAGTCTTTATTCAATAGGGAAACGGCTGATGGAATAAGAATACTGTATGGCGGGAGTGTTAAAGCCGACAATATTGCCAAGTTCCTGGAACAGCCGGATATTGACGGCGCCCTGATAGGAGGCGCCAGTTTGGAAGCGGCTTCGCTGGCTGCTATCGTTGGAGTAGGTGAAAATGTCAAATAAACCGATGTTATTGATGGTTCTTGATGGCTGGGGAACGGGATCTCATTGTGACGGCAATGCCATTACCAACGCCAATCCCCGGAATTTTTACAGGTTTCGTGAAGAGTATGCTGCGACAGAATTAAAATGCAGCGGCAAAGATGTGGGCCTGCCTGCCGGCCAAATGGGAAATTCCGAGGTAGGGCACCTCAATATGGGGGCGGGGCGTATCGTGTATCAGGAGATTTCCCGCATCAGCAACGCCATAGAGGACGGCTCCTTTTTTGAAAACCCGGTTTTGCGCGCCGCTGTACAATCTGCCCGCGATAAACAGGCTGCGGTGCATCTGATGGGTCTGCTGTCTGATGGCGGGGTGCACAGCCATATGGAACATATTCTGGCCCTGTTGGACCTGTGCCGGAGGGAGGAGGCCGAGAGGGTTTATGTCCATGCTTTCCTGGATGGCCGCGATGTGGGTCCCAAAACCGCGCCGCAGTATTTGCAGCAGCTGGATGAGTACATGAAATCTATCGGTCTGGGCCGGTTTGCCACCATCAGCGGCCGCTTTTATGCCATGGACCGGGACAACCGCTGGGACAGGGTGGAGAAAGCCTACTCTGCCCTGGTGTGTGGAGAAGGCAACCCGGCTCCCAATTGGGCGGCAGCCATGGAAAGCAGCTATGAAGCCCGCATTACCGATGAATTTGTTGAGCCGGTGGTGATTGTCGACAGCCAGGGGGAACCAATCGCCACCGTGAATGATAATGACAGCATAATATTCTTCAACTTTCGGGCTGACCGGGCCCGGGAGATAACCAGGGCTTTTGTTGATGAGGACTTTAGCCATTTCGAGCGCCAGCGCCGGCTCCGGGTCAACTATATAATGATGACCCAGTATGATGCCACTATCAATGCTCCGATAGCTTTCGAGCCCCAGAATCTGAAACAGACCCTGGGAGAAGTACTGGCCCAGAACGGCCTGCGCCAGCTGCGTATTGCGGAAACTGAAAAATATGCCCATGTGACCTTCTTTTTCAACGGCGGGGTGGAAAAACCCAATGTTAATGAGGATCGTATTCTGGTGCCTTCGCCCACGGTTAAGACCTATAACATGAAACCGGAAATGAGCGCCGTGGAGGTTACCGACAGGGTTGTAGCCGCAATTGACCAGGATTGCTATGACGTCATTATCATGAATTATGCCAATCCTGACATGGTCGGCCATACCGGCATCCTGGATGCGGCCATTGAGGCCGTTCGTGTGGTTGATCAGTGTTTGGCCCGGGTAACGGAGAGGGTTTTGGCCCACGACGGAGTGGTCTTAATGACTGCCGACCACGGCAACTGTGAGACTATGCAGTGCCCTATTACCGGGGGGCCTTTTACAGCCCACACCAATAATAAAGTGCCTTTTATCCTTATATCAGACCGGCTTAAAGAAGCCCGCTTGCGGGATGATGGAGCATTATGCGACATCGCCCCGACCATGCTGGAGCTCCTGAATATTGACATACCCCGGGAAATGACCGGGAGATCTCTAATTTTGCATGATTGATTTGAATACATTAGTTCTGGAGGTAGACTGAATATGAGCACAATTATTGACGTTTTTGCGCGGGAAGTATTGGATTCAAGAGGTAATCCCACCGTGGAAGTGGAGGTCATCCTGGAAGATGGAACCATGGGCAGGGCTATAGTACCTTCCGGGGCTTCAACCGGGGCTCACGAGGCTGTCGAGCTGCGTGACGGAGACAAGCAGCGCTACCTGGGCAAAGGGGTTCTCAAAGCGGTCGACAATGTGAATGACATCATCGCCACC
>NZ_DCEA01000091.1:0-131 GCF_002316705.1 Syntrophomonas sp. UBA1041 | reverse complement strand
TTGATGATAGATCTGGACGGAACCCCCAACAAGAGCAAACTGGGAGCCAATGCCATTCTGGGCGTATCGCTGGCCGTAGCCCGGGCAGCCGCCAATCATCTCGATTTGCCGCTTTACCAGTATATTGGCGG
>NZ_DCEA01000120.1:93523-96717 GCF_002316705.1 Syntrophomonas sp. UBA1041 | reverse complement strand
GATCTTTCGCATTGAGCCTATCAACGGCTTCGCAGCCGATGCCACTTCCGCAGTAGTCATCTATGGAGCCAGTATGCTGGGAGCACCCGTCAGCACCACCCATGTGGTATCATCTTCCATCATGGGGGTGGGCGCTGCCAAACGCCTCAAAGGGGTGCGCTGGAATATAGCCCGTCAAATCATCGTAGCCTGGTTTGTGACCATCCCTTCTTCCGCCCTGGTAGCAATAGTGGTATACAACCTTATAAAGGTTTTGATATAATGAGTCTAATTCTTACCTAGTTAGTGAAAGAATTCATTTTCGCTGGTGGTTTTTGACTTAACATATGGAACACTGCAGCCAGCCAAAGGAGTTGGAACTCTTGAAAGTATTCAAGATACCTGAAGCTACCGTGATGAGACTGTCTATTTATTCCAGATATCTGCACCAGTTAATGGAAGAGGGCGAAGAGACTATATCTTCGGGCGAAATCGCCAAAGGTGTAGGCGTCAGTTCTGCTCAGGTCAGAAAAGACCTGGCTTATTTTGGAGAATTCGGAACCCGCGGAGTTGGCTACAAGGTTTCTGAACTGTATTGTCAATTGATGAAAATATTGGGATTGGACCACCGCTGGAACACCATTATAGTCGGTGCAGGAAAGCTTGGTTCAGCTCTGGCTCTATATCAGGGGTTTTTCGAACGCGGTTTCAATATCTGCGCTATTTTGGATGTAAACCCCAATATTATCGGAAATAAACTGGGCTCCCTGCGAGTACAGCCCCTGGATCAGCTGCAAGATCTGGTTGAACAATACGATATTCAGATAGGGGTTATCGCAGTGCCGGCCACCCATGCCCAGGATGTTACCGAGCAATTGCTGGAGGCCGGCGTCAAGGCCATTCTGAACTTTTCTCCGCGGGTCTTGAAGGTTCCCCCGGATATCGTTTTCAGGAATGTAGACCTGTCTGTCAATCTGGAGGTTTTAAGCTTTAACCTGGCCCTGAACCGTTAGATCTTTTTTCAGACCGGCCCGGGTGTAAAAATTAATAAAAAAAGTGGAGAATGCTGTGTTAGCAAGGTATTCTCCTTTTTTGCTTACCTTGTTTTTGCCTGGGGGTAATGCTAAACTTGTAAAGAAGTTGATTGGGAGGCTATTGTGGCTAGTCGCGGTAAGATACAACCTGGATGGCAAATCCTCGCCCTGCTGCTGATACTGGGTGGTATCATCGGGAGTTTTATCGGGGACGCTATAGTTAAAACGTGGCCCGCCGGGCAGGTTCTGGGGAGGATGCAAAACCTGGGATTTGCCCCTTTTACACTGGATTTGAAGGTCTTTTCGCTCACCCTGGGGCTGATGTTCCATGTTAGTATATTTACTCTCCTGGGCTTTTTGATTGCCTATGCCTTGTATAGAAAGCTGTAAATGAGAGGTAAATGGCCATGCGTGTGGTCTTAGCGTCGCAATCACCCCGTCGCAAGACGCTTTTGGAGTTGATCGGGCTGCGGTTCTCCTGCAATCCCGCTGACGTAGATGAGAGCTTTGACAACTTTAATGGAGACCCGGCCGCGGCCTGTTTGGAATTAGCTGCCTCAAAAGCCAGGGCGGTGGCGGCACAAGAGCCTGAAGCACTGATAATTGCGGCTGATACCATTGTGGTAGTGGACAACCGGATTCTGGGCAAGCCCCGCGATAAATGGGAAGCCTTTGAGATGCTTTCGTTGTTAAGCGGCCGGGAACATCGAGTGATAACCGGCCTGTGTGTTCTCAATACCTGTAACGGAAGTATACAAGCTGCAAGTGAAATAACTCGAGTCAGGTTTCGTAATATTCAGGAGGATGAAATCTGGGCCTATATAGCCAGCGGTGAGCCTTTGGACAAAGCCGGCTCTTACGGGGCACAAGGCTTAGGCGCCGTATTTGTGGATCATATCGACGGCTGTTTTTATAATGTAGTAGGATTGCCACTTCACACCCTGTATTTTATGCTGAAAAAACAAGGCCTGCAATTATTGGGGGGTGTAGAAGATGAGCTACCATGCGGTAGGCATTAAGGAATTGCCAGAGGATATGAGGCCCCGGGAAAAACTGGCCAAATTCGGTGAAGGCCGTTTGGACGACCATGAACTTATAGCCATTATTCTGGGTATGGGCACCACTAAAATCAACGCGCTTGATCTGGCCCGGCAGATAATGATAAAATACAGAACCCTGCGCCGCCTGAAAGAAGCCAGCCTGGAAGAATTGATGAGTGAACGCGGCATCGGTATGGCCAAGGCGGTCAGCATCAAAGCCGCCATTGAATTAGGTCGCAGACTGGCCTTAAGCCAGGAATCCAAACCGGTGATCACCTCGCCGGAAGATGTCAAAACTTTAGTTATGGAAGATATGCGCTACCTCGACCGGGAGCATTTTAAAGTGATTTACCTGGATCGCAAAGGCGGCATCATAGTTACCGAGGATATTTCGGTGGGGGGGTTGCACAGTTCGATGGCCCACCCCCGCGAGGTTTTTAAGAATGCCGTAAAGCGAAGCGCTGCTTCTATTATATTGGTACATAATCATCCCAGCGGTGATCCCCATCCCAGCAACGAAGATATGGAGACTACCCGCAGATTGGTTGAGGCCGGACAGATAGTGGGCATTGAAGTCCTCGACCATGTGATAATTGGTGATAATAAATACTGCAGCATGAAATCTAGAGGTCTAATCTAGTTTTAAGGAGGAAAAACTATTTTGGTTTTCGGTAGAGATATGGGAATAGATTTGGGTACGGCCAATACCCTGGTGCACGTTAAAGGAAAAGGCATCGTTTTGACCGAACCATCCGTAGTGGCCATACAGAATGACAACGGACGGGTTTTGGCCGTGGGTGAAGAGGCCAAGCAGATGATCGGCAGAACCCCGGGTAATATCATAGCCATCCGCCCTATGAAAGACGGGGTTATCGCTGACTTTGACGTTACTCAGGCCATGTTGAAGTACTTTATCAGTAAAGCTCTGGGGCAGAAAACACCCTTCATCAGGCCCCGGGTGATTGTCAGCATCCCCACCGGCTGCACCACGGTTGAGGAAAGAGCCGTGCGGGAAGCGGCCTTAGCCGGCGGCGCCAAAGAGGCCTACTTGATAGAAGAGCCCATGGCGGCAGCAATAGGCGCAGGTATGCCGGTTCATGAGCCTACCGGCAATCTGATCGTCGATATCGGCGGGGGGACC
>NZ_DCEA01000120.1:92554-93368 GCF_002316705.1 Syntrophomonas sp. UBA1041 | reverse complement strand
GTCGATATCGGCGGGGGCACCACCGAGGTGGCGGTGATTTCCCTGGGCGGCATCGTCACTTCCAAATCGGTGCGCATCGCCGGGGACAATATGGATGAGGCCATCATTCAGCATCTGCGCAAGAATTACAACCTGTTGATCGGTGAACGCACTGCCGAGGATATCAAAATTTCGATTGGTTCGGCCCTGTGGGAGGGAGAAGAAGAACAATATGAAGTTCGGGGCCGCGATTTAGTGACCGGGCTTCCCAAGACCATAAGCGTTTCTTCCCAAGAGATTCAACAGGCGTTGAAGGAAACGGTTCAGCAGATCGTGGACGGGATCAAGGTTTGCCTGGAAAAAACACCCCCGGAATTAGCAGCCGATATCATGGACCGCGGCATCATAATGGCCGGCGGCGGAAGCCTCTTACGGGGATTGGACAAATTGATCAGCCGGGAAACCAATATGCCCGTGTATGTTTGCGAAAACCCTCTGTTGGCCGTAGGACTAGGCACGGGGAAGGTGCTGGAGAATATCGAAATACTGAAGAGGGTGCTGGTAACACATAATCGCACCTTCTAAGTTGGTGAGTGATTTGCTTACAATTTTGAAGAATAAATACCTATGGCTACTGTTGGCGGCATTTTCGGTAGCTTTTTTCGCCATGCGCGTCACCGCTATAGAAAGAGATACTATAACCTACCCGGAAACAGCCATTCGTGAAGCGTTTGCCTCACTGCAGAGCAGCTTTACCGATTTTGGCATGCGTTTTACCGACGTCACCTCAATTTTTGCCAGTAAACGCGAACTCTTGCAGCAGGTTGAATCCCTG
>NZ_DCEA01000120.1:37729-92344 GCF_002316705.1 Syntrophomonas sp. UBA1041 | reverse complement strand
TCTTGCAGCAGGTTGAATCCCTGCAGGAGCAGAATCAGGCCTTGAATCTGGAAAACCAGGCCTTGCACGAATACCGTGCCGAAGCTCTGCGCCTGCAAAAGCTGATCGCATTCACCAATGAAAACCTGGAGACCTACAGCTTAACCCCGGTGCGGGTGATTGCGCGCAGTCCCAGCACCTGGTATCAATATATCGTTATTGACCGGGGTGAAGCCGAAGGGGTGCAGCGCAACATGGCGGTGATCAGCCCTCAAGGCCTGGTAGGCCGGGTGACCAGCACCAGCCAGCATACGGCTCAAGTCAACCTGCTGACGGACCGGGAAATGGCGGTCGGGGTGGTTGCTCAGGACAGCCGCGAGACCAGGGGTATTGTGGAAGGAGTTGGGGACCACAATCTTCTGAGCATGGCCAACATCCCCTATTACTCTACTATCAATGTCGGCGAGAAAGTCGTGACTTCAGGGTTATCCCAAATCTATCCGCAGGGTATTTTAATAGGGACTGTACAGGAGATAACTGACGAAGCCGGAGGACTCTTGAAGTCAGCGGAGGTTACGCCGGCGGTTCAGTTCGACCAATTGGAGGAAGTGCTCCTGGTTACATCGTATCGGGGCGCCTCTGTCTCAGGGGAGTAAACCGTGCGTTATCTGATGCTGTTCTTGCTGCCAGTTCTGGCATTATTTTTACAATCGACATTATTTGGCGTCTATAGTATAAAGAACACGTTGCCGGACCTGGTTCTGGTTTTTGTGATTTTCTATGCTCTCTTAAATGACGCCCCAAAGGCTGCCCGATACGGGTTTTTCTGCGGCTTTTTGGAGGATCTTCTGCTGGGGCGTTTTATAGGCATGAATGCCCTGGCCAAGGGACTTACCGCATATGCCATCGGTATTCTGCAGGGCAGCGTATTTAAAGAGAATCTGGCTGTGGGTATCTTGTCGGTATTGATCGGTACGGTATTAAATTTCTTATTTTTGTTTATCCTCAGCCTGGCTTCGGCGGTGATGATCGATCTCGATCAGCAGGTCTTCATCACTCTGTTCTATCATGCTATATTCAATTTGTTATTGGCCACGCCGTTATATGTATGGTATTATAATTCTTCTCGATACGGCTTGCTCCGTTCAAATAGGGAGAGGTAAATGAAACCCGATGAAGTTAGACCCAGACTGAAATGGTATTCATATATGCTTATTGCATTATTGTCGATTTTGCTGGTGAGGCTGGCGGTGGTGCAATTGCTCTTCAATGCCGAATACCAGGCTAAAGCTAAAGAAAACCGGGTGCGGCTGGTCCCTATCAAGGCGCCCCGGGGAGAAATCTACGACCGCACTGGCAGGGTTTTGGCTGCCAACGAACTGGTTTATACCCTGAGTTTGAATTATACCGCCATGAGCGATCAGAGTGAAGTGGTGGCTCACCTGGTCTCACTGCTCCAGCCAACCTACCCGGAAATAACCGAGCAATTGATTAATGAAAAGATAAGTCAGCAGGAATACCGCTTATTCGAGCCGGTGGTATTGTTGCGCGATATTCCCTGGGAACTGGTCATTCAACTGGAGGAGCGCCGCCAGGAACTGCCCGGGGTATTGGTGGATGTGGAACCCTTGAGAAACTACCCCGAGGGCGCTCTGGCCGGCCATGTGCTGGGTTATATACATTCCATCAGCCCCGAAGAAATAGATCAGGAACAGGACTATAAATACAGCCTGAGCAGTCTGATCGGAAAATCCGGGGTGGAAAAGCAGTATGAAAAGGAACTGCGCGGACAGGACGGGGCCCGCAATGTGGAAGTGGATTCGCGCGGGCGGCCGGTTCGAGAACTGGTGACTCTGGAGCCGCAGCAGGGCAACAACATATATCTGACCCTGGATAAAGACCTGCAGCAAGTCATGGAAAAAAGCATGGAAAATATGCTGGCCACACTGCAGAAAAACCATCCCCGCGCTCGGGTGGCCTCAGCTGTTTTGCTCAATGTCAAAACCGGCCAGGTTCTGGCCATGTGCAGTCTGCCCGCCATGTATCCCGATGATTGGAAAGGCAATATCAGCACTGCTCGTGCCGCCTATTACTTTCCCCAGGGCGCTGAATACGATCCCATGAATCCCGGCGCCTTTCTCAACCGGGCGATACAGGTCAGTTATCCGCCTGGATCGACTTTTAAGCCGATCACCGGTATGGCTGCCCTGGAAAGCGGAGTGGTAGATGCCGGCAATGACTATGTCAAATGCAGTGGCGCTTACTGGGTGGCCCCGTATATCAGGTGCTGGGGCGTGCACGGCCATGTTAATTACTACTCCGGTATGGCCGGTTCCTGCAACGTATATTTTCAGGAAATGGGCCGCCGGGCGGGACAGGAGGGCATAGTAAGGATGGCCGCGGAATTTGGATTGGGAAGCAAAACCGGCATCGACCTGCCCTATGAAGTGGCCGGACTGCTGCCCACTCCGGAGTGGAAAAAGGAGCTTAACGATCTTCTCATCAATCGAAAATACGACAGCCTCAGAAAACAATTGGAGGATAAATACCAGCAGTTAATGAACGCTGAATCAGACCCGGCTGCGCTCAAAAAGCTGGAAGCGCAAAAAAAGAACGAAAGTGCGCAATTGGAGGCGCAATACCGGATTGACTACAACTGGGACACCAACTGGCAGGCTTTCGATACTTTCAATATGTCGATTGGGGAAGGCAACAATGACTATACCGTCCTGCAGCTGGCAAATTTTGCGGCAGCCGTGGCCAACGGGGGTCTGCGCATGCAGCCTTATGTGGTGGACCGCATTTCTTCTCCGGACGGGAGGGTTATTCAACAATTCAGCCCCCGGGTGGCGCATGAGGCCGCGGTTTCCAGCCAGACCCTGGCCCAGACCAAACAGGCCATGCTGGCTGTTACCGAGCCTGGCGGGACCGGATACTTTTTATTCAACAACTTTCCCCCCCACATCAAAGTGGCCGCGAAAACCGGAACGGCTCAAAACCGCCGTTCTCCGGACGGCTCCTCCGCAAATTACAATGGGGTTTTTCTGGCCTTTGCTCCTTTCGACAACCCCGAAATCGCCTTTGCCGGGGTGGTCGAGTATGGTTATCATGGCAGCGAGTCGGCCGGAATAGTGGCCCGGGATGTTTTTGAACAATATTTCGGTATCAAGGACCACCGCAGTGATGATGTGATCATGGAACAAGTCCGGGAGAATCTGTCGAATATTGCTGCTGATTAATGGCGTAATTTAATGGCATAGAACCGACCAGGATAGGGGTTTTTTGCGAAAATAACCTCTATCTTCTGCTTTTTCGCTAAAGGAATATAATAGCAACAATAGAATGATAAGGAAATAGGACCTGCAACAATGTTAAGGGGGTGGTTGAATGTTGACCGCAGCAAATGAGGTACGTGTGCAGGAGACCATAGATTTAAGCCCCTACCAGCGCTTTAAAGACATGAAGCAGGGTTTGGACCAGCAGCTCTCCCTGCTGAAATACCCTCAAGGGACGCAGATCTGCCTTGGTATCGGGCAGCGGCGTCTCACCAACCGGGAATTAAAAGAGCTTGAACTGGTTTTGTTGTCCCACGGTGTATACCTGCTGGACATAGTCGACGTTGAGGAAGATCCCGGCAGGGATAGACCACTGATAGACAATATGCCGCATTATCAAGAAACTGTACTGTTGTGCAAGAATGTACGTTCAGGTCAAAAACTGGCTTGCAGGGGAAACATCGTGATTCTAGGCGATGTAAACCCCGGTGCGGAGGTTGTGGCTGGTGGCAACATTGTAGTGATGGGGTGCCTGCGGGGGATGGCCCATGCCGGTGCACTTGGAGATCAAAACGCAGTCATTTCAGCATATCGCCTGAGTCCGACCCAGCTCAGGATTGCCGACCATATTACCAGACCTCCGGATAATGAGGTGGTAACGGCAAAGAATCCCGAACTGGCGCGCATCAGGGAGGACAAGGTTGTCATAGAAAAGCTAAAAATATGATTGGAGGCTTGGGGATGAAGAGTAGGGTTCTGGTGGTAACGTCCGGAAAAGGCGGCGTGGGGAAAACCACGACCACGGCTAACTTGGGAACAGCTTTGGCTATGATGGGCAAAAAGGTAGTCATGCTGGATACGGATATCGGACTTAGAAATCTGGATGTCGTTATGGGATTGGAGAATCGCATCGTATTCGATATTGTCGATGCAGTGAACGGAACCTGTAAACTAAAACAGGCTTTGATTAAAGATAAGCGCTACGAGGCCTTGTTCCTGCTGCCTGCAGCACAAACCAAGGACAAGAATGCGGTCACTCCTCATCAGATGAAAAACCTGACCAATGAACTGCGCAACGAATTTGACTATATTCTGGTGGACTGCCCGGCAGGGATCGAACAGGGTTTCCGCAACGCCATCGCCGGCGCTGATGATGCCATTGTGGTAGCTACCCCGGAGGTCTCTTCGGTTAGAGACGCTGACCGCATTATTGGTCTGCTGGAAGCGGCTGGACTGAGTAAAAGCAAGCTGATTATCAATCGCCTGCGCAGCAAGATGGTAAAGCGGGGCGACATGATGGACATAGAGGATATTCTGGATATTCTCGCTATCGATCTGGTGGGAGTAGTGCCCGAAGACGAAACCATCGTGGTTTCCACCAATCGCGGCGAGCCGGCGGTACTGGAGAACGCCTCCCGAGCCGGCGGGGCTTACCGCCGCATCGCACGCCGCATAATGGGCGAGACCGTGCCTATAGCGACGGAGAGCAATGACAATCTGGTTGACAAATTTATGAAAATGCTGAAGCTGGCAAGATAGGGGGGAGGGGACATGGCTTTGTTGGACGTACTAAGCAGAATTTTTTCCAAGGACAACGTGGCCAGCAAAGAGGTGGCCAAGGAGCGTCTGCGTCTGGTGCTGGTTCATGACCGTTCCTCAATATCTCCCGAATATCTCAATCTTCTTAAAGAAGATCTGCTCAAGGTTATAAGAGAATATTTGGAAATAGACGAAGAAGCCCTGCAGGTGAACCTTGCCAATGAGGACTCGTCCTTCGCCTTGGTGGCCAATATACCGGTGAAAGGTTTTAAGCGTCCCCGCATGGCGGAGGTGGATAATTAAAAAGACTCTATTCCTCCTTAATGAAAGTCCTTGAGCTTCTAACGTCTCGACAAAGCCCGGGTTGCCCACCCCGGGTTTTGTCATTCTTCTTTAATTTCGGGCATTTTCCTCCTGATTACATAGAATTACGGCTTAATAACTGGCTGGATTTGAGAGTGGACAGCGATTTTTACTACATTCTATAATGGTCTGGGAGGGTTTAATTGTGGACGTAAAGAGACTGAAATTCGTGGATCGTCCTTTCTTATTGAGTCTGGCCGCGATCCTGGTCATGGGGCTGGTGATTCAGCTCAGTGCCAGCAGCGGCATCTCCAGCGATCCTTATTATTATATAAAAAAGCAACTGGTTATGATCGCAGTCGGTCTGGCGGCGATGTTTATCATTGTCCGCTACGATTATTTGCAGCTTAAAGGGTTAAGTCCTTTTCTCTACGGGCTTTCTATACTGATGCTGGTGGCAGTCTTGCTTTTTGGCCAGGAAGTTCGCGGCACCACGGGGTGGATAGCTATAGGCCCATTGCCCCCGCTTCAGCCCGCCGAGTTTACCAAAGTTCTGCTGGTGTTGTCTTTCGCTGATTTTCTGCAGCGGCGCCGCGGCGAGATGAATAACTTGGCGGGAATGCTGCCTTGCTTCGTCTTTATGGGGGTGCCGTTTATTCTTATTATGCTGCAGCCTGATCTGGGTACCGCCCTGGTTTATATCGCCATAACGTTCATCATGATGTATGTGGCCGGAGCCAATCAGCGGGTGTTGCTCTTTATTCTTCTGGGCGCACTGGCCTTAATCGGCCTGGTCTTATTGCTGCATTTTCAGGTTGGCCTGTGGATACCTTTGAAAGATTACCAATTACAGCGTCTTATCGTATTTATCAATCCCTACAATGACGGTATGGGTGGGCGCGACGCAGGTTGGAACATCATTCAGTCACTGGTGGCCATTGGCTCGGGCGGGTTCGCCGGGAAAGGCCTGTTCCAGGGCAGCCAGGTGCAGTTGAACTTCTTGCCCGAGCATCACACCGACTTCATTTATGCGGTCATCGGCGAGGAATTGGGATTTATTGGCGCCGGGCTGGTCCTGGTCTTGTTTGGCGTACTGCTGATGCGGGCGGTTTATATAGCCGCCAATTCCCGGGAATTATACGGCGGTTTGCTGGTAACCGGGATTACAGCCATGTGGTTGTTCCACATTTTCGAAAATATCGGCATGTGTATTGGCATGATGCCGGTAACCGGGATACCTCTTCCTTTTATAAGCTATGGCGGCAGTTCCATGCTCACCAATCTTCTGGCGGTAGCCCTGATTCTGTCTGTGAATGTGCGGGGTAAGAAAATCGTGTTTTGAGCATGATAAGGGTAAAACGGAGGGTTGAAAATGGCATTTGAAAACGCTGAGGCCCGGAATAGCGGCGAAGCAGCACCGGGCAATGCCATTCAGGAAGTGCTGTACTTTATACCCAACTTGCTGAAAATGGTGTATCGACTGCTTAAAGACGAAGGGGTAACCCATGCTGACCGCCTGTTATTACTGGGCACAGCCACTTATGTGTTGTCCCCCCTGGATTTTCTGCCCGATATGATCCCGGCCTTGGGCCAGGTCGACGACATTTTGCTCCTGGCCCTGGTATTGAAGAGGCTGATGAACAGCGTATCCTTTGAACGCCTGGAAAATTACTGGGACGGCAGTGAACCATTGTTGAGGTTGTTTGACCGGGTATTGGATCTATCCCGCTATGTGATCCCCGCCAAGGTTTATGACAGAGTAGTAAAAAAATCCCGCCGCTAGGCGGGCCTGGGGACCAATCAGGTGGGACCAATCAGGGGGACGGTTCTCTTGATCGAGAACCGTCCCCCTGATTGGTCCCCCTGATTGGTCTGAGATCCGCGCCTGCCTTACAACTATTGGCATACATTTTGACCTGCCTTTATATACTGTAGCATGACTGCTTGGTCTAAGTCAGGCAAAAAAGGGGGTCAAGCCGGTGCTGGGAAGTTTTCGTATTAGACTATTGGTGGTTATAGCCATAGTAGCCCTGGTGGGATACTCACTGCAGTCTGGCAATTGGAGCAGAAACCTGGTGGAACCAGCCCTGCGGGTGATCCTTTACGAGGATCAATGGGCTAATCGAGTCCTGGCCGCCTTTAGCGAACGCCTGGCCGGGCGGCAACTGGAACCGGCCGTATCTGACCAGGTGCTGCAGCTGCCCTGTGCTTACACAGGTGTATTGCTCCCCTTCGGAAGCAGCTGGTATACCGGCCAGAATGAATCCGAGCCTTCCCCGGGAATCCTGTTGCAGGTTAACCCCAACACGGCGGTAAAGCCGATTCTGCCGGGGAAGATTACCATGATTAAAGGTGAGGCGGGTCAGTACACGGCGGTCATTGAGCATGAACAGGGGCTGACTTCTGAATACGGACAACTGGATCGGGTATTGGTGCGCACCGGTCAGACAGTCACCAAAGATACCGTGATCGGACGCAGCGGGAACCAGTTTTATTTTGCCGTCAATTCCCCGCAAGGACCTTTGGATCCGAGCAATCTGTTTCCTTAATGATACCGATAGCGAAGCTTGCCGGTACCTCCTATCGCATCCACTGGCTGGTCCTGGCCTTGGTCGGATTATATACTTACCTGGGTCAAGGCCGGCTGTTGCTCCTGCTTATGGCAGCCCTGTTTTTTCATGAAATGGCCCATGTCATAACCGCCCGGGCGCTTGGTATCAAGGTTAGCGCAGTAGAATTGACTCCTTTTGGAGGGCAGGCACAAATTGCAGACTTTACGGGCCTAGAACCGGAAAAGGAACTATTCATGTCCCTGGCCGGCCCCTTGAGCAGTTTGAGTTTGGCGGCTTTTTTTTATTTTGTGCCTACCGGACTGGATGCTGATACCAGTTTGTGGTTGATGCGCTGCAACCTGTTTCTGGGCTTGTTCAATCTTCTGCCCGCTCTTCCCATGGACGGGGGCAGGATCCTGCGTTCCTGGCTTTCCCCCCTGATGGGCTTTAGAAAAAGCACCCGTTTGGCTGCCTTTACGGGTATGGCATTCGCTGCCGCCATCATCTGCCATGGGTTTTACTATACTTCAGAGGCTGTATATATGGCCCAGGAGATATTGGCAGGAATGGTCTTGTTCTGGTTTGCGGTGCGGGAAAGCCGCTTTTTGGCCTACTCTTTTATGCGTTACCTGATCCATAAAAAGTCGGAGTTGAACCGGCTGGGGTTTTTGGAAACCAGGCAGGTGGTCAGCTCCTGGGATACGCCGCTAAGATCCCTGCTCAAAGACACGCGCCCCAAGCATTATCTGATCGTGGTGGTTTTAGACGATTATCATCATGTGGCAAATGTTTATACCGAAGCCGAACTGATAGAATGCTTTATGGAGATAGGCCCTCTGGCCACTTTGCGCCAATGCCGACAGTGATAGGCGGCATTGCTTTTTAGGTGCGAAAACTCTATGATAAAAAATAAACATCGAGCGTTCCCAGGGTCGATTAGCTCTAACCGGGCCATTCTTCCAGGGACTGCCAGGAATATGGCTTTGGCAGCCTGAATCACTTCATTTGGCCTTCAAATTAATCAGACCGGGAAAGCCTCAGACTATTTAATAATACTGATTATGAGAACTCATGTAAGATGGGAGGCTGCCGATTTGCAGCAAAAACTTATCCGCGACATTCTGCCCCGGGTCAGTAAACCAGCCCGTTATACCGGCGGTGAACTTAATAGCATCAAAAAGAACTGGGATTCCTCCGGGGTGAAAATGCTGCTGGCATTCCCGGATGTTTATGAAGTAGGGATGTCGCATGTAGGCAGTAAGATCTTGTACGGCCTGGTAAATGAAAAGACCAACCACCTGTTGGAGCGCTGCTACGCGCCCTGGCCTGATATGGAGGCCATCATGCGCGAAGAGGGCATCCCGCTCTATTCATTGGAAAGCTTCCAACCCATTGAGAATTTTAATATTATCGGTTTTAGCCTGCAATACGAGCTGTCGCTGACCAATGTGCTGAACATGCTGGACCTGGGGCGAATCCCGGTCCTGGCTAAAGACCGGGAAGCGCAGCACCCCATCGTCATCGGGGGCGGTCCGGTATGCGCCAACCCGGAGCCGTTTGCTGATTTCTTCGATGCCCTGGTGATAGGCGACGGTGAAGAAGTGCTTTTAGAGATATTAGACCTGGTGCAGGGCTGCCGCGGGGTTCCCCGCCCCGACCTGCTGATGCAGATGGCACAGCTTGACGGGGTTTACGTTCCCTCTTTATATGAGGTTCAGTACGCTTCCCAGGGCCGCTTTGAATCCATCAAGCCCCTGGAGAGCAAGGCGCCGGAACGCGTCAGGCGCCGGGTGGTCAAGAGCCTGGATAAGGCTTATTTCCCGGAAAAGCCCGTAGTGCCCTATATGTCGGTGGTGCACGACCGGGCTGTCCTGGAGGTGATGCGCGGATGCCAGCGGGGCTGCCGCTTCTGCCATGCCGGTATGGTCTACCGGCCGGTCAGGGAACGCCGGCTCAACACCCTTTTAGCGCAGGCTGAAGCTCAGATCCGCAGCACAGGCTATGATGAAGTCTCCCTGGTTTCTCTCAGCACCCTGGACTTCTCGCAGGTTAAGCCTCTGGTGTCGGAACTGGTGCAAAGATACCGGCCGGAAGGCATCGGAGTGGCCTTGCCCTCATTACGGGTGGATCAATTTTCGGTCGACCTGGCCAATGAGGTGCAAAAGGTGAGGAAAACCACCTTAACTCTGGCCCCGGAGGCCGGAACTCAGAGACTGCGCGATGTCATCAATAAAAATGTCACCGAAGAGCAATTGATGGATGCGGTGGAGGCGGCTTTCTCCTCCGGATGGACAGCTCTCAAGCTCTATTTTATGATGGGTTTGCCCCGGGAAAACTATGAGGATTTGGACGGTATCATCGACCTCCTCGTCAAGGTGAAGGGCCGCGGCGATGAACTGGCTCCCCGCCGGGTGGAGATAAGGGCCAGCCTGGCCTGTTTTGTCCCCAAAGCTCACACCCCTTTTCAATGGAGGCCGCAGGACTCCATTGCGGAGCTTAGAGAAAAACGGCGCTATCTGAGTCGGCGCCGCTTAAAAGGCATAAAATTAAGCTTCCATGACGAAGAGACCAGTTTTCTGGAAGGCGCCATCGCCAGGGGAGACCGCAGAATGGCGCAGGTGATCCACCGGGCCTGGCAAAAGGGATGCCGATTTGACGGGTGGAGCGAGCATTTTCGCTTCCCGGCCTGGCAAGAGGCCTTGGCCGAGTGCGGGGTAGACCCCGACTTCTACGTTACCCGGGGAGTTGGTTATGATGAAGCCCTGCCCTGGGATTTTATTGATACCGGCATCGACAAGGAATTTCTGATCCGGGAGGACGAGCTGGCCAATAGCGGCATGAGCAGCAGTGACTGCCGCCATGAAGGCTGCAATGACTGCGGAGTATGTCCGTCCCTGGAGGTGAATTTGGAGATTGGGGAGGGCGACGATGCGCTTGCGAGTGGAATATAGGGTGGGGCCGGAGCTGCGTTTCCTGGCCAATCTGGATATGATTCATGCCATGGAGAGGGCCTTGCGCCGGGCCAGAGTGCCTTACGCCCTGAGCGAAGGCTTCAATCCCCATATCAAGCTTTCGCTGGGAACAGTTTTGCCGGTGGGCCTGTGGGGGGAGCGCGAGTATTTCGACATCGAACTCAAGTCCGAGATGAGCGGGGAAGATTTCATCCACCGGCTCAATGCGGTATTTCCGGTTGGCCTGTCCGCGCTCCAGGCAGTTGCCATAGCACCCTCCGCCCCTTCCATTATGGGCCTGGTTAATGCCGCCAGTTACGTCTTTAAGGTTGAAAAAGCGGATGAGGCAATTTTACATCAGGTGAATATGATTATGAACCGGCCTGAATTAGTTGTAGCCAGCCGGGGCAAAAAGAAAAACCGCACTAAAGACCTCAGGCCGGGGATACACAAAATCACTGTGATGACAGAGAAGCAATTTGATATCATAGAAATATGGGTCAGCACTGGAGAACCGGTCAATGTTCGCTTCGATGAACTGGCTGATATTTTGGGTGCCTGCGGCATACCTGCCGGGCACGTCATTGATGTATGGCGCAGCGGCAACTATTGCCAGGTCAATGAACAATTCTATACTCCTCTAGAGCAGGTGAAGCGTTTGTGATCAGAGAAATCATCGCTGAGGTATATCCCTGGGAATCCCGGGTGGCCATCGTCGAAGACGGGCGGCTGGCCGAGGTATTTTGGGCAGATCAAAATGAAAGCGTGGGCAATATCTATAAAGCGCGGGTAAAAGACATTATTCCCGGTCTGTCTTGCGCCTTTGTGGATATCGGCCTGGCCAAGAACGCCTTTTTGTATGCGGGGGATATCATTTCGCCGGGCAAGAAACGCGGCGGGCATGTTTTTGACCTCTTAAAAAGCGGGCAGGATATCCTGGTACAAGTGAAAAAAGAGGCTTTTTCTGAAAAAGGCGCCAGGGTGACCGGCAACATCACCATACCGGGACACTTTCTGGTCCTTTTGCCTTTTCAGGGGGAGGTCTCGATTTCGCGGAAGATCACTGACAGCAAGCGCAGAGAATGCCTGCGCAGTCTGGTGGACAGCTACAAACCCGCAGAATTTGGCTGCATCTTGCGAACCGCCTGCCTGGAAGCCGATGATGAGGAAATCCTGGCGGAGATGGATGAGCTGATCAAGGTCTGGCAAGAGATCGAGAGGCGCTACCAGCGCATGAAAACCCCCAGCCTGATCTATGAGGATATCGATGTTCTGGAGCGTACCCTGCGAGACTATCTGGACGTGGAGATACACCGCATCATACTCAACAATGAGCGGCTCAGGGAGCGGGTCTTGAATTATTTGCAGAATAAGGCCACGGTGTGCAATGCGGTGATTTATGAAGCCGGTGATTTATTCGAGAAATATAGTCTGGAAAAGGACATCCGCCGGGCCCTCAGGCGCAAAATATGGCTGAAAAACGGGGGCTATCTGATTGTGGATGAAACCGAGGCCATGACGGTCATCGATGTCAACAGCGGCAAATACACCGGCAAGGATGATTTCGAAGATACGGTATACCGCATCAATTGGGAGGCTTCCATAGAAATACCCCGCCAGCTGCGGCTGCGCTGTCTGGGTGGAATCATACTGATCGACTTTATCGACATGAAGAACAAACAGAATCAGGAAGAGATCGTGGAGACCCTGAAGCGCGAACTGGCCAAGGATAAGGCCCATACCCGCATTATCGGCATGACCGGGCTGGGGTTTTTGGAGATGACCCGCAAAAAATCGCGCTACGGGGTTTCGGAGATCTTTACCGACGAATGCACCCGCTGCAACGGCAAGGGGCGCACGGTCAACCTGCAGTCGGTAGCCTGCGAAATAAAACGCAAGCTGGTCAATATGGACTATTTGCAGCAGGACACTCTGATTTGCGAAGCCCATCCCGACCTTATCGAGGAGATGAACCGCGAAGCCAACGACCTGGCCTATATCGAAAAGCGCTCCGGCAAGAAGATCAAACTGCTAAAGAGCGATGACCTGGCCCCCCTGGAATACACCCTGCGGGGACAATAAGCCAAGAAAACATTTTAAATGTTGAGCAAGCTCAACCATATCAGGTAAGAAAAAGCCGACAGGATGGTGGTTATCACAATGGTAGTGCCAGCCAGGTCGGCTTCTCCATTCATCTGTGCAGCCAGGGTATAGTTGATCTCGGCGCTGGGTGCGGCCAGCATGATGAGCAAGGCTTTAGCCGTGGTGTCCAGGGGCAAACGCAATGCAGCCATCAGTCCGTATGCGATCAAAGGGAGCAGGAATAGTTTGAAAAGGCTGCTTGAAGCTAAAACCGGCCAGTGTTCGGGCTTGATAGCCAGGCTGAGGCTGGCCCCGATACAGCACAGTGCCAGAGGCAGGGTAAGCTGTGTCAGCAGCAGCAGGGCTTCCGCTATGAAATCGGGAATTGGGACTTCGAGCAGGGAAAACATTATGCCGGATGCAGCGCCGATGATCAGCGGGTTTTTTACCAGATCCAGCAGGAAAAGACGCAGATTAAAATGCTGGTTCTGCACCGGGCTGAAAGCCAGAACCGAAAGGATATTGACTACCGGTACGGCCAGGGCGGTGAGAACGCTGCCTATGGCCAAACCGCCGTCTCCCAGTGCGTAATAACAGACGGGAAGGCCTATATATACGAAGTTGGAACGGAAATTATCGTTGATGAAAGTGCTTAGAATGGAAGGCGGATAGTGGGCCAGTCCGCCCCATATCCAGCTTAATAGAAAAACCGCTCCTATGGCAGTTACCATCACCAGGAGATTGCCGGGGCTGAAGAGAGACTCAAAATCAGATTGGGAGATCTTGTGAAACAGCAAGAGGGGCAGAAATACATAGAAAATCAGCTGATTGGATTGTTCCACATATTGGTCTGTAAACAGGCCGCAGCGATGCAGCACGTAACCGGCTGCAAGAACTATAAAAATCGGGGCCAGGATGGTGAGGATCGCTGTCATGGCAGCCTCCCTGGTGTTCATTTTTGATATATCCGGGTTAAAGAGAAGCCAACGGCACCGGGACATATCGCCGCCGGTCCGGGTTCGTTCATATTACAGTATAATCTGCCTCAATATAGCGCTCAATGTATACATACAACTTTTGCCGTTATTTTGATATCGCGCACCTGAAAAGCTGCCAACAGCTCGACAAAAAAACCCGGGTTGAGAAATTCAACCCGGGAGACTGTCGTCACGGTCTAGATTTCTATGAAAGTTACCTCTCCGGAGTCCAGGTGGTATTTACCCCCCACAATAGTTAATTGCTTGTGCTCGGTTAAATGCTTTATTATCGGACTTGCCTGAATTGTTCTGATCACTGCCAGGATGTTCTGGTCTTCAACCTTGCGGTACAATTCATTCCCGGCTGCACCGGTTTGCTTTACCAAATCTACGGTTGGTTTAATCCGCTCAACAATAGCTGCGATACTGCCCGGCGCTTCGCCTCCATCCACAGTAGCCTTGACCGCGCCGCAGTAATCATGGCCCATAACCAGCAACAGCGGCGATCCCAGGTGTTCCACCCCGTACTCGATGCTGCCCAGGGCCACATCATCCACCACGTTGCCGGCCACGCGCACCACGAACAGGTCGCCCAGGCCTTGATTGAAGATGTGTTCCGGAGGAACCCTGGAATCAGAGCAGGTGAGGACCACAGCAAAAGGATACTGGCCATGGGTGCGCAGCTCCGAGCGCCTGGAGGAGCTAAGGTCGGTTGGAGCCGACTGTCCGGCAACATAGCGGCGGTTGCCTTCAATCAACCACTTTAAGGCTTCATTTGCGGTGACCTGGCTGCTTGCATTTTCGTGATTTATCTCTGTCAACTCTATTCCCCCCTGACTTATAATTAACCCTGATAGAATATTTCTTTATCCGAGATAATACTCCTGCAAAAAGATCACAGCGGTTTGGGGGACAATAAAATTACCAATGGACGTTGCGGTCAAAACCCTTCAATCTCGGCCATTCATGATTCAGCCGGCTTTGTGCAGACTTGACGAAGGCTATCTAATATGGTAAATTGGCATATGTGTTGCAAGTTTTTGCAACCGCTCGGTGAGGGTTCTCCAAATGGTCGATAGACCTGCCTGTTCACCGGCGAGTCTAAAAAACGGAGGTGTATCTATTGATGTATGCTATTATTAAAACCGGTGGCAAGCAGTACCGTGTCAATGAGGGGAGTATTCTGAAAATTGAAAAGATAGCCGGAGAGAAGGGCGACAAAGTCACTTTTTCCGAGGTACTCCTGGTAAGCGAAGACGATGGCGTTTTAAAGGTCGGCAACCCGATGGTGGCCAATGCCTCAGTCAGCGCAGAAATTTATGAACAGGGCAAAGAAAAGAAGATTGTAGTATACAAGTATAAAAAAAGGAAGAATTATCGTCGCAAGCAAGGGCACAGACAGCCGTTTACCAAGATTAAAATAGACCAGATCGTGGTAGGATGATTACGGTAAGTATGGAATACCGGGGAGGGCATATCGCCGCCTTCACCATCACCGGTCATGCCGGCCAGGCTGCTCCGGGCCGGGATATCTATTGCGCCGGGGTTTCGGCCATAGCTCAAACCGCAGTGCTGGGCCTGGCAAAACATCTGGCCACGGTTCCGCAGCTACAGATTATAGAGGGCGAAAACGCCCTGATGGAGTGTATCTTGCCGGATGATCTGAGTTCAGACGATCAATATAAGGCACAACTGATATTATCCACCATGGAAGCGGGTTTGTTGTCCTTGGAGGAGGCTTACCCGGGATACGTTAAAGTGAGAATCAGGAGGTAATAACCATGTTCACATTTAACCTGCAATTATTTGCTCATAAAAAAGGGGTGGGCAGCTCCAAGAACGGACGCGACAGCACCTCCAAGCGCCTGGGCGTAAAAAGGTCGGATGGTCAATTTGTCAAGGCCGGAAATATTCTGGTCAGACAGCGCGGCACCAAGATCCATCCCGGCAACAATGTAATGATCGGCGGAGATGATACCCTGTTTGCAGTTGTCGACGGCGCGGTCAAGTTCGAAAGAAAGGGCCGCGATAAGAAGCAGGTCAGTGTCTATCCCCTGGAATCAGCCGCTCAGTAAGCTTAAGCTCAAGACTTGATACTCGTTTTAAAGACCCCTGGAGTTTTTCAGGGGTTTTTGTTATCATTAGTTCACGTCCGGGGGGATAATTATGGAAGCCGACCAAATGGTAAACCTATTGCGCAGAATAAGGCATGATTATGGCAATGATCTGCAGGTCATAATGGGATATATCGATCTGGGCAAACCTGAGCAAGCCCGCGAATATATACATTCCATAGTCGAACAGCACCTGCGGGAGCGCTTGCTGTTTGAGAGCATGCCCGCCGAAGCCGCACTGTATTTTTATCAACAAGCCTTATTATGCGGGGATTTAGGAGTAATACTAAGATATAAAAACTGGCAGATGGATTCCCATGCCGTGTTTGAACAAAAGCAAGAGCCTTATCAAAGCCTTAAAAGACTGGCAGAGGAGGCGGCCTGGCGATTGGACGAGGACCCTTGCATCTACGCCAGTATAACGGCGAAAGACGGCAAAGGCCAGGTGGTGTTCTCCGGCCATGTTCTGGGCAGGGAAGTCCTGGTGCAAATAGAGGAGTGACATCATGTTTATAGATGAGGCCCGGGTATATGTTAAAGGGGGCGATGGAGGCAACGGCATTGTAGCCTTTCGCCGGGAGAAATATGTCCCCCAGGGAGGCCCTGCCGGCGGCGACGGGGGGCGAGGAGGCAATGTCATATTCCAGGCCGATGAGGGCTTGAGAACCCTGATGGATTTTAGATACAATCGCCATTTCAAAGCTGAACGCGGTCAACATGGCCAGGGGAAAAACATGCACGGCGCCTGGGGGCAGGACCTGGTGGTGCGGGTGCCGGCGGGCACCGTCATCAAAGACGAAGAAAGCGGCGAAATGATCGCCGATCTTACCGAACATGGCCAGGAGGCCCTGGTAGCCAAAGGGGGACGGGGCGGACGCGGCAATTCGCGCTTTTCCAGCTCTGTGAACCGGGCCCCGACCGTTTCGGAAAACGGCGAACCCGGGGTGGAAAGATGGCTCAAATTGGAGCTGAAACTGCTGGCTGATGTAGGCCTGGTGGGCTTTCCCAATGCGGGCAAATCCACCTTGATCTCGCGTATTTCGGCGGCCCGTCCCAAAATAGCCGACTATCCTTTTACCACCCTGACCCCTAATCTGGGGGTGGTGGAGACCCGCGATCATGAGAGCTTTGTGGTGGCCGATATTCCCGGCTTGATCGAAGGAGCCCATCAGGGAGCCGGTTTAGGGCACGCATTTCTGCGCCATATAGAGAGAACCCGGGTCTTGCTGTTCATTTTGGATGCGGCTGAAACGGAAGGCCGTGACGTGCTGCAGGACTATGAGACCTTGCAGCGGGAGTTGGCCAGCCACAACCCTAAATTGATGGAACGCCCCTTTCTGGTCGCAGCCAATAAGATGGACCTGCCCCAGGCCGGGGCCAACCGGAGTAGGCTGGAGGAGGCTTTCGGGGAGCGGCTGATGTTTATCTCCGCGGTGACCGGACAGGGTGTGGGCGAATTGATCGAACGGCTCCACCGCCTGCTGCAGCAAGCCCCCCCGCCAGAAGCCGAAGAAGTGGAAGAAGCCGTGGTTACCCGTTTTGTAGATGAAGTCCCCTTCATGATTGATGTGGTCGACGGGGTCTATGTGGTCACCGGCAACCGCATCGAGAAGCTCTTAACCATGACCAATTTTTCCACTGACGAAGGCCTGCAAAGATTTCAGCGCACCATAAATCGCATGGGGCTGGAAGACGCGCTGAAAGCGCAGGGGATCAAAGCAGGCGATACGGTGCGTATCAAGGACATGGAATTCGATTACAGCGAATAGGAGAATTGTGAGGCGGCGGCAGCCTGGATCAGGCGGCTGTCAATATAAACCATAGGAAGTGTTTGGGAGTGAATAGACGCAAGAAGCTGGAAACCGCACAGAGGGTGGTTGTCAAGGTGGGGACCAGCACTTTGACTCATGCTAATGGCAAACTCAACCTGTGCCGCATCGAACAGCTGGTTCGGGAGATGGCCGATTTGCATAATCGCGATCTGGAGGTCATCCTGGTCAGCTCCGGCGCCATAAGGGTGGGGGCAAACCGCATGGGCTTGAAGCGGATCCCCACCACCATACCGGAAAAACAGGCTCTGGCGGCCATAGGTCAGGGCGCCCTGATGCAGCTTTACGAGAAACTCTTTTCGGAATACCATCAAACCGTTGCCCAGGTTTTGCTGACCCGGGGCGATTTTGATGAGCGCATCCGCTACTTAAACGCCACCAATGCACTTTTATCCCTGCTTAAAATGGAAGTAATACCGATCATCAATGAGAATGACACGGTTGCGGTAGAAGAGATCAAATTCGGAGACAATGACACCCTCTCGGCTCTGGTGGCCGGGCTGGTGGATGCCGATATGCTGATTATTCTCTCCGATGTAAACGGGCTGTATAATGCGGATCCCCGCGCATCTGACAATGCCCGCCTCTTGAGAAGGGTGACCGAGATCACCCCGGAGATGGAAGCCAGTTCCCACAACCGCGGCAGCAGCTTTGCCAGCGGGGGGATGTTCACCAAACTGAAGGCGGCTAGAATATGTATGGCTTCGGGAATAACCATGATCATTGCCAACAGTGCGGAGGATAATGTCATTCGCAGAATCGTTGCCGGTGAGGAAGTAGGAACCCTGTTCGTCCCCCGGGAGGGCAAAATGCATGCCCGGGAAAAATGGCTGGCATTTGGCAGCCTGGTGCAGGGATATATAGAGGTCGATGAGGGGGCTGCCGCAGCTTTGACCAGAAAAGGCCGGAGCCTTCTGGCCTCTGGAATCAGCGCTGTTTCAGGAGAATTTGACCGCGGGGCGGTGGTGGGAGTGAAGAGTTCGGGCGGCCAGGAGATCGCCCGGGGCATAGCCCATTACAATGCCGGGGAGATCCGCCTCATCGCCGGCAGGAAAAGCAGTGAAATTGAACAGATCCTGGGGGAAAAAGACTATGATGAGGTCATCCATCGCAACAACCTGTGGGTGGTGCGGTAGATTTGTGAAAAGTGGGATCAAGGAGTGACAATTTAATGGATGAGAACCTGAGGAACATTTTGCTGGAACAAGGAAAGCGGGCCAAAAAGGCCTCCCGGCTTCTGGCCACCGCTTCCACAACTGTAAAGAACCGGGCCCTCTATGCCATGGCCGATGCCCTTGAAGCCAATAAAGAGGAGATCATTGCCGCCAATGCCGCCGACCTGCAAAACGGCCGCAATATAGGCCTAACCTCGGCCTTGCTGGAAAGGCTCTCCCTGGATGAAAAAAGGGTGGCCGATATGGCTCAGGGCTTGCGCGAGATCGCGGCCCTTCCTGATCCGGTTGGTGAAGTGCTGGGCATGACCCGGCGCCCCAACGGCCTGGAGGTGGGCCGGGTGCGCACCCCTATCGGCGTGATCGGCATCATATATGAATCCCGGCCCAATGTGACCGCAGACGCTGCCGGTTTATGCCTGAAATCGGGCAACGCCATCCTCCTGCGGGGAGGAGAAGAAGCCCTCAATTCCAACCGCGAGATTGCCAGGGTGATATCGGAGGCTGCCTATAGTCAGGGTATACCCGAGGGTGCTATCGAACTGGTTGACAGCGATGACCGTGAGGCGGCGGTCTTTATGATGAAAATGCACGACACCATCGATGTGCTCATTCCCAGAGGCGGCAAAGGCCTCAAGCAGGCGGTAACAGAAAACGCCAGCGTGCCGGTGATCATGACCGGCATGGGCAACTGCCATGTCTATGTGGATGAGTATGCTGATATTGAAAAAGCCCTCCCTATCGTATTCAACGCCAAGGTGCAGCGCCCTTCGGTGTGCAACGCCGCTGAAACCCTTTTGGTACACAGTAAAATAGCCCCGGTATTTTTGCCTCTAATCTTGCCCAAATTACAGAAAGCCGGGGTGGAGATCCGTGCCTGTGAACGTGCCCGCGATATAGTGTATGGTCTTAAAGCGGCCACAGAAGCGGATTGGAGTGAGGAATACCTGGATTTAATCCTGGCGGTCAAGCTGGTGGACGATGTGGAAGAGGCTATCAGCCACATCAACACCTATGGCACCGGGCACAGTGAGGCCATTGTCAGTGAAAACTACGGTCATGTGCGCCGCTTCATGTCTGCTGTAGACGCCGCAGCGGTTTACGCCAATGCCTCCACCCGCTTCACCGACGGCAATGTATTCGGCTTCGGCGCTGAAATGGGCATAAGCACCCAGAAGCTCCATGCCCGCGGTCCCATGGGCCTCACCGAACTGACCACCATCAAGTTTATTGTCTATGGTGACGGCCAGATCAGGGAATAGCCGAATCAAAGCCAGTGTAAGGACGGCGCCGGAAGTGCTTGTCAACGGTGACAGCGTCATCAACATCACCGACGCGGTGTTGATCTTAAAACACATTACCAACTCGGATGTGCCCTTTCCGGTGGAGACCAACTATTAAGAATTCTTGTAATACCGTATTGCAACTTAAAGTTGCTACGTTAAAGATATAAGAGTCGCAGGAAGAGTCGCAGGGAGTCGCAGGGACGGTTCTTTTGACTCAACCGTAGCCAATAAATTAAAGATAGCGGACGAACCAGCATCCCATGTATTTTGAGGTCATGAAAGCTGGTTAGATTTTAGTGGATTCATACCGGGTCAAGGTCTCTAGATCCGCGGCCATTTATATCACAGATGATGACTCATTTGGCTTATTCTAGTATTATGGAAATATAAGGGAGATGGCTGAATGAGCAGACAGCAAAGAATCATGAGTACCACCGGTATTTATCATATTATGCTCAGGGGAAATGAACGTAAGAACATTTTTTCCAATCGCCGAGACAAACAATGTTTTCTCGAGAGTGTTGCCATCAAGCTGGAACAAATGGATTTCTCTTTATATGCCTACTGTTTAATGGATAACCATGTTCATATTTTGCTAAACACCAGGGAAAAAGATTTGTCGTCGATAATGAAGGGCATAGCGGTTCGTTATGCCTATTTCTTTAACGCCCGATACAGCAGAGTTGGTCATGTATTTCAGGATCGTTATAAAAGTGAAGCTGTTGAAGATGAGCCATATCTCCTGGCAGTAACGCGGTATATCCACAATAATCCTGTTAAAGCCGGAATTGTTGATAAACCACAGCAGTATCCATGGAGCAGTTATAAAAATTATGTTGACTTTGAAGACGATAAGCTGGTGGATACCCACTTCATATTGCGACTGTTTTCGGACAACCTGAAAATCGCGGTTAAGAACTTTGAGCGTTTTTCAAATGAAACGGATTGCGGTGAATATCTTGATTACAACGATGAATATGAAATCCGCAGTGTCAATGATGGAAGAATCTACCTGGAAAAGTATCTAAAAGAAAAATGGTCTGGAAGGACATTGGCGGAGGCCCTAGCTGAAGACCGGAGAGGAGTCATCTTGGATCTCAGGACCAACACCAAACTATCAGTGCGGGCTATTGCAGAGTTGCTGGGCGTGAACAGGAATGTGGTGGAACGGACGCGAATTGGTTGAGTCAAAAGAACCGTCCCCATGACTCCTTCCCCATGACTCCTGACTCCCACAGACTCCCATGACTCCCATGACTCCCATGACTCCCAAAATACCTGCTCTCACTGCTTAACGAAGCTTGTAAAACAACTCCCAATCTTCCCCATAGCTTAAGGTTCTGATCAAGCATCTCTCTTCTTCTGCAGCCTGAGCCAATATCGGTTCGGGCAGGGTCTGGGTTTCTTCTAAATAAATCTTCTTTAACACTTCAAAATACTCCAGGCGGGTGTCAGGGTCGCGAAGCGTAAAGCCTTGAGATTGCAGCCGCTCGGCAATACGTTGATTGAGGCTTATTTCGTAGTCTTCCAACAGCTCAAAAAACTGCCGCCACGGCCGCAGGTCTTCTTCCTGCTGCCACCCGATGCCGGGGCATACAAAATGCCGGCAGACCGATTCCCGGTTCTCCTGTTCGAGGACGCAACCGCCCTCAAGCTGATGAAAGCGGCAGCGATAGCTGTCTCCATCGATTGCATTGTTGACCGTGACCGAAGCGTCTAATATGGTAAGGTGGGGCTGGCTGAAGATTAAATCCACCAAATCCGGCCGGTGCAGGGCCAGATAGGCCAGATCGGTGCTGTAGAATACCGGGGAGTAGTGGCCGCAGCAGCCTTTATCATCCTGGCGCGGGCACTCCCGGCACAGATCCACTTCAATATAACTGCGTAAGCCGTGATTAAGAAATCTTAAACGGATTTCTTGAACTGCCTTCATTGCTGACTGACCCCATTCTGATTAGTATTTTCATTATAGGTTTTTTGCCCTTAAGGGAAAAGGCTTTATTGTTTTCGGATGGGCATGTTTGCTTTTTATAGTAAATTACAAACCGCCGCTTCCCATACCATCCATACCTTCGTATCTAGTGCCGTCGAACCCCGGTCAGTTTCACAGCTTTGGAGTCGTTATGTTATGATATACAAAACAGGCGACTCGAAAGGAGGTAAAGTATGTCTGTTCTTCAATGGGTTTTGGTCGCTCTGGTCTGCGGCATCATTGAACTGGCTTCTGCGGGATTATGGTTTCTATGGTTGGCCCTGGCGGCATTATTGACTTCCCTGGGCGTAAAAACGGGATTGCTGGCTTCTCTGCAGGCGCAGTTATTAGTCTTTGCAGTGATTACTATGGCTTTTATTGTTTTTACCAGGCCTTTGGCCTTAAAATTTCTGGAAACCAAGGACACTCCCAGTAATGTGAACGCCCTCATAGGTCAGCATGGCATAGTCACCCAGGAGATTTCCCCCATACATTACGGGCAGGCCAAGGTAAACGGCGAGATTTGGACAGCGACCGCCGAGGAAGACATTGATGTTGATATACGAATTCGGGTAATTGGCATACAAGGGGTAAAGCTGATAGTGGAGAAAGCCCCGCAAGAATAATTGCCCCGGTTTCTAAGAGTTGAAAGGAGTGTATTTTTTGCTAGGCGTATTTGTTAATTTTATTGTGGTAGTGTTCGTGGTGGGGATGCTATTTTCCTCTATCCGCATTATCCGCCAGTCGTCGGTTGGCATCGTGGAGCGTTTAGGGAAATTTCATAAGAAGGCCGAGCAGGGCATTAACGTGATCATACCCCTGATTGACAGTTTTCGCGCCAAGGTGGATCTGCGCGAACAGGTGGTGGATTTTCCGCCTCAGCCGGTCATCACCAAGGATAATGTCACCATGATGATCGATACCGTAATCTATTATCAGGTTACCGATCCTTTCAGTTATGTCTACGAAATCGCCAATCCAATCATGGCTATTGAGAATCTGACTGCCACCACCCTGAGAAATATCGTGGGTGACCTGGAGCTGGACCAGACCTTGACCTCACGGGATATTGTCAATACCAAGCTCAGGGCTATTCTGGATGAAGCCACCGACAAGTGGGGGATCAAGGTGAACCGGGTGGAATTGAGGAATATACTGCCCCCCCAGGACATTCAGACCGCTATGGAAAAACAGATGCGCGCCGAGCGTGAGAAGCGCGAAGCCATCCTGCGCGCCGAAGGCCAGAAAACTGCAGCCATCCTGGAAGCGGAAGGTCTGAAGCAAGCCGCCATCTTAAAGGCTGAGGCAGTACGGGAAGCGGCTATCAGGGAGGCCGAAGGACACCGCCAGGCCAAAATCCTCAATGCTGAAGGTGAGGCCCAGGCCATACTCAGCGTGCAAAGGGCCTTTGCCGATAGTCTGGTGATGCTGCGCGAATCCGCCCCCGATCAAAAGGTGCTGTCCCTGAAATCATTGGAGACCTTGAAGAGCATGGCTGAAGGCCAGGCTACCAAACTGATCATACCCGGAGATCTGGCCGGATTGGCCGGGGTTTTTGCGGCCCTGAAGGAGAGCGGAGTAAAGGCCGCGGAGTAGACCGGCTCAAGGGACCGGTACAGCATAAACCGGACCTCTGAAGCAGTTTGCATTTTTTAAGCATGACAGGTATCATTTACCTTAGATTGTTGGGTGTAAGCCTCAAGGATAGGGATATTGAGTGCAGCCAGCCCTGACAGGGAGAGATGCAGCTTGTATGTAAGCAAAAAGCTGGCGGTCATAGGCGGGACATTTGATCCCGTGCATTACGGGCACTTGATTGCAGCAGAGCATGCCCGGGTTGAATTGGGCATCGATAAAGTCATTTTTATCCCCACCGGCAGGCCGCCGCACAAAGCTAACGAAACGGTGACCGATTGGGAGCACCGCTGCAAAATGCTGCAGTTGGCCCTGGAAGATAACCCGGCTTTTAAGCTTTCGGCCCTGGAAGGGCCTCAGCGCGGCATTTCTTATACCATTGACACCATCCGCAGGCTGCGGAGCATAAATCCCGATAGCACAATCTATTTCATGATGGGCAATGATGCCTTATTGACCATCGACACCTGGAAAGATTACCGTCAATTAATAGAATTATGCTATTTTGTGGTGGTTACCCGGCCCAATTATACTATTGAACGCAGCCACCCGGTTTTGGCTGCTTTGCCGGATGATTGGTGGCAGCAGATGAAGCAGGTGGAGATACCCGGCATGGATATTTCCTCCACCGATATCCGCAGGCGGGTAGCCGGGGGAAAGACGATCAAATATCTCTTGCCCAATGCGGTTGAAAAATACATTTTGCAAAACAACCTCTATCGAGGGGGAATGACATCGTGATCGGCCCCAAGGAAGCATTAGAGATCATTCGCTTCAAATTGTCCCGGAGCCGTTTCAAACATTCAGTACTTGTCGCCAACACAGCCAGGGAGATGGCAGTCCAGTACGGATTTGACGAAGAGCAGGCTTATTTGACCGGTTTGTTGCATGACTATGCCAAGGGCATCTCCGGTCAGGAATTGATCGAACTGGCTGAGGACTACGGTATCGAATTGGCCCCTATTGATCGGGAGGTCCCCGATCTCCTGCACGGCCCGGTGGGGGCCTGCCTCCTGGCCGATGAACTTGATATCGATGATCAAGAATTGCTGCATGCGGTGAGTGCTCACACCCTGGGTTGTTTGGATATGAATGGCCTGGACAAGATCATTTACCTGGCAGACATGATTGAACCGGGGCGAGACTATCCCGGCATGGAGAGGTTGCGCTGCCTGGCCTTGCGCAACCTGGATTACGGCATGTTGCTGGGATTGGAAACTACCGTTAAGAATTGCATTGAGCGGGGGCGCCTCTTGCATCCCCGTACCGTCGAGGTAAGAAATCAATATTTGCGCTTGTTTGGAAATATGATGGATTTGGCATGAGTTTTGACAATAACAAGGAGGATTGTGATTGCTGACAATGGAACAAATGGTGCAACAGATTGCTGAAGCCTGCTGGGAAGAGAAGGCTTTGGATGTAGTGGTTCTGGATGTAAACCACCTCACTGTTATCGCTGATTACTTCGTGATTGCGGCAGGGCGGAATATCCTGCAGGTAAAAAGCATCGCTGAACACGTAGAAGACAGACTTGATCAAGCGGGGATAAAGCCCTTGCGCCGCGAAGGCCACAAAGAAGGGATATGGGTGGTTTTGGATTATGGTTCTATACTATTCCATGTCTTCCGCCAGGAGGAACGGGAGTATTACGACCTGGAAAACCTGTGGGGCGACGCGCGGGAGGTTAGCCTGGAGCGGGTAGAATCATAATCTCTCCCGACGATAGCACCATATAAAGGAAATAGAGGCCGGCCAGAAGGGCGGCCTCTAGCTGTCTTAAAATATTATTTGGCAACGATATTGACCAGCTTCCCCGGTACTACAATGAATTTGCGAACGGTTTTGCCTTCGAGCTGCTCCAAAACCCGGGAACTCTGCATACACTGCCGGCGCAGCGCCTCTTCATCACTTCCTACCGCCACCATGATGCGGTCCCTGACCTTGCCGTTGATCTGAATCACCATTTCCACCTCGTTCTGAACCAGGGCCTCTTCATCATATTTTGGCCAGGCCATGAGGCAGATGCTGTCTTTATGACCGATTATCCGCCACAATTCTTCGCAAATATGCGGTGAGAACGGGCTTAACAGCAGCAACAGGGATTCCACCGCTGCTTTGACCACACCCGCCTGCGGTCGGGGATTTTCACGGTAAGAGCCCAGCAGGTTCGACAACTCCATGATGGCGCTTATCGCGGTATTGAAATTAAATCTTCCTTCTATATCCTCGGTTACTTTCTTAATGGTGGCATGGGTTTTAAAGCGCAGCTGGCGGGCCGATTCGTCTAATTCAGCACTATGGCTGTCCTGGCTTTGCATCAGCTCCGCATAGTCCATAACCAGACGCCATACCCGGTTCAGGAAACGATAAGCCCCCTCCACTCCGGCGTCGCTCCATTCCAGGTCGCGCTCCGGCGGAGAAGCGAAGAGGATGAACAAACGGGCGGTATCAGCGCCGTAAGTGTTGATTATATCCTCCGGGCTGACCACATTGCCTTTGGACTTGGACATCTTGGTTCCGTCTTTTAAGACCATGCCCTGGGTGAGCAGGTTGGTGAACGGCTCCCGACATGACAGCCATTTGATGTCATAGAGGAACTTGGTGAAGAAACGGGCGTACATAAGATGCAGAATGGCGTGCTCTACCCCGCCTATGTACTGGTCCACCGGCATCCAATAGTCGGTGGCGGCTTTGTCGAAAGGCTGCTCACTTTCATTAGGGCTGCAGAAGCGGTCGAAATACCAGGAGGAACACACGAAAGTATCCATGGTATCCGTTTCCCGGCGGGCCTCTTTACCGCAGTTGGGACAGGTGGTCTCAAAAAAGGAATTCACATAGTTCAGTGGGGACTCCCCGGACGGTTTAAATTCCACATCTTCAGGCAAAAGCACCGGGAGGTCTTCTTCCGGCACCGGCGCCATCCCGCAGTCCTGACAGTAGATTATGGGAATCGGCGCGCCCCAATAGCGCTGCCGGGAGATAAGCCAGTCCCGCAGGCGGTAGTTGACGGTTCCATCGCCGATCCGGTTCTCTTCCATATAGGATGTCACCGCGGCTTTTCCGGCCTCGACCGTCAGCCCGTTAAAAGCGCCCGAATTGATCATCCGGCCTTCGCCAACATAGGCTTCGCTCAGATCGGCGCCATCAACCGGGGTGTCTTCGCCTTGAATAACCACCCGGACAGGAAGATCATACTTGCGGGCGAACTCAAAGTCGCGCTGGTCGTGGGCGGGAACCGCCATGATGGCTCCGGTACCGTAATCCATCAAAACATAGTTGGCTATCCAAATCGGAACTTCTTCACCACTCATAGGATTGACGGCATAACTGCCGGTGAATACCCCTTCTTTTTCAATCTCTGTTGAAGTGCGGGCGATATCGCTGAGATGTTTCATGTTGGCTATAAACTCATTCACCGCCTCAGCCTGGGCGGTATTTTGCGCCAGTTTATCGATCAGCGGATGCTCGGGCGCCATTACCATGTAAGTAACCCCGAAAACAGTATCCGGCCGGGTGGTGAAAACCGAGATAACCTCATCGCTGCCTGCGATCTTCATATCGAACTGACATCCCTCGCTGCGTCCGATCCAGTTGCGCTGCATGATTTTAACCTTATCGGGCCACCCCGGGAGCAGCTCCAGATCATCCAAAAGGCGCTGGGCATAATCGGTGATTTTGAAAAACCACTGTTCCAGTTGTTTCTTCTCCACCACCGTTTCACAGCGTTCACAGCTGCCGTCGACCACCTGCTCATTAGCTAAAACGGTCTGGCAGGAAGGACACCAGTTGACCGCCGATTTCTTTTTGTAGGCCAGACCGTGCTGGTAGAGTTTCAAGAACATCCATTGGGTGAATTTATAGTAATCCGGTTTGCAGGTGGCTACTTCCCGATCCCAGTCGTAGCTGATGCCCATGGTTTTTAGCTGGCGTTTCATGTTATCGATATTGGCATAGGTCCAGATGGCAGGATGGATGCCGTTTTTAATGGCCGCGTTCTCGGCAGGCAGGCCGAAAGCATCCCATCCCATGGGATGAAGCACGTTGAAGCCGTTCATTGATTTAAAACGGGCTACCACATCGCCGATGGCATAGTTGCGAACATGTCCCATATGCAGGTTGCCGGAAGGATAGGGGAACATCTCCAAATCGTAGTACTTAGGGCGAGAGGGGTCTTCACTGACTTTGTAAAAACCGTGCTCTTCCCAGTACTGCTGCCACTTGGCCTCAATTACCTTAAAATCATACTTTTCCATCGCTCAACCTCCTGGTGGGTTTTATAGACTAAAAAAGCCCTCATCCCTTGAGGGACGAGAGCTGGTTTCCCGCGGTACCACCCTTGTTGACAGATATAATTATGGTGGAGCTAGGGGGATTCGAACCCCCGACCTCTTGAATGCCATTCAAGCGCGCTCCCAACTGCGCCATAGCCCCACATCTGTCCACTTTAACCTGTAACGTAGGTTGCGTCACAGGCTTTCCGCCTGTGCAGCTCCCCGGCGAGTTCAACCAGACGTTGCCGCCTTCCACCCTTGTGGCGGCTCTCTGAAGGTTGCCAGCTTACTGCTCCGGTTCCTAGCATTTAGCTATAAATAGCCGCTTTTAATCCACGAAAGTTATTGTACTATATAAATTAATCTAATGCAACTGTGAAGTGTGCAAATTTCCCATAGCAAAGGCCCTAAGGCCGCTGGCTGCACAGTCCTTCCAATTGCAGGGTCAGGTCCAGGATTGGTGCGTGGGCCCGCAAAACTCACCAGCATTCTTATCAGGCGGGTAAGCAGGCCATCTGGCAGGCGGATGGCATTAGGTGTTTTCAGAAAAGGCAAATATCCTAAAAGGATTACAGATAATAGAAACCGTGCCGCCAGGGAGTATCCCTCACGACACGGTCTGTTGAATTATAATTCCAGGATGGGTTCATAGTTGGAACAAAGAGTTTCCTCATCTGCCACGCCGCTGTAGATATTCTGCTGTGGAGCGACTTCAATAGCCTCTAAGCGGCAATAACCTCCTGCACCATAGAATTTGCAGCTCTCAACCGCGCACCGAATGGTTTGTCCATTGGCCATAAGCAAAAATCCCTCCTTTTTTGTTGATACTGTATCTATGCCCCGACATACAGACTTTATACGAAAAAGTTGCAAGGTCAAGAAAGATCAGGATTATTATGCGGCCATTTCGTGGAATAACGGCCGTTAACCTCATAATGGAGCCGATCTTAATAAGGCGGATGGCGAATGCAAACCAAATACAATATTGGATAATAATGTAAACTAATGTAAAATTATAAAGAGGGGGTGGGGGTGTGAATATTAGCCGGCGTCATCTGCTCGCAGGGATTGTGATCTTCGCTCTCCTGCTGCTGTTGGGCCATTATGTCCTGCAACGACGTCAGGCGCCGCCGCCCCTGCCGGACATACGGCAGGCTAACCTTCAGGGATTTGAAATAAGCGACGCAGAAACCAATCAGGAGATACAGGTATATGTAGGGGGAGCGGTGGCGTCGGCAGGAGTGTACCGTTTGCTGGAGGGAGACCGGGTACACCAGGCCCTGTCCCTGGCCGGGCCGCTGCCCAATGCCGACCTGCGCTACCTGGGTATGGCCCGGGAACTGATCGATGGTGAAAGCATACTGGTTCCTGAAATGCAGGCTGGCGAGGCTGTACAGGGTGAGGCCGGCCCGGCGCTGCCGGCCGGTAAAAATAAAATCAATATCAACCGGGCCACAACTGCAGAGTTGGATGCCGGGCTGGAGGGCATCGGTCCGGGTCTGGCCCAGCAGATTGTGGATTACAGGAATACAAACGGTCCCTTTAAGAAAATAGAGGACATCAGAAAGGTTGGAGGAATAGGAGAAAAACGGTTTGAAGCGATCAAAGACAGTATTTCCGTGTACTGATGAGATGATCAGGGGCTGGTAGGCCATGGATAACCCGTTTAACCGCTCCTGGATCCTGAAGGCTTCATATTTTGCGGCTGGCATCGCCCTGGTGTACGTGCCATGGTGGGCAGCCCTGCTGGGGCTTGGTATTACGGCAATACTGATATACCGGCGCTTTCCAGCGCAGCGTGTCGAAATAATCGCCGCATTGCTTCTGGCGGCCTTAGGTTGGCTTTATGTCAGCTGGCATCAATTACCCGCCGCGTCCGATATGCTGCCCCAGGATAACACCGTGATTTCTGGAACCGTTTCGGGATATCCCCGGGTTCAGGAGCAGCGCAGCAGTTTTATTCTAAAAACCAAGGCGCAAAGCCCCTATCTGAAACGTATTCAGGTGTTTTGTAATTTCGAGGCCAAACTCATACCCGGCACAGCGGTAGAGCTTGAAGGTATTTTGCAAAGGCCCGCACCACCCGGCAACCCGGGGGAATTTAACTATCCTGCCTATCTTTCCAGCCACCATGTTTACTACCTCCTGAAGGTTGAGGAGCCCGAAGACCTGCGGGAATACCCTGATCAGACCAAGATGCCTTCGCCCTCTTTCCTGCTGCGCAGCAGCATGGTGGAAAAAACCCGGGCAGTTTTGCCAGCCGACGAGGCCGCGCTTATATTGGCAATGGTTTTGGGCATCATTGACAACCTGGATGAGGATCTCTATCAGGATTTTCAAAGAACCGGACTGGTGCATCTTTTTGCCGTGTCCGGAATCAATGTGGGTTTTGTCATTGTATTTGCATCACTTATCATCGCAGCAGGACAATTGTCGCGCCGGGTTGGACTCTATGTCACCATTTTCTTGATTCTTCTATACAGCAGCCTTACCGGTTGGCCGATTTCAGTGCAGCGCGCAGTCATAATGGCTGTTTTGTCGCTTTTGGCAGCCTATCTGGGCAGGAGCCATAATCCTAGCAACGGGCTGGGGCTGGCGGCGTTAATCATTCTGGCTTTAGACCCCTGCGCTCTATTTACCATCTCCTTTCAGCTTTCCTTCCTGGCCACCTGGGGATTGGTGGCTTTATATCCGGCGGTAAGAAGCTATTTGAATATCCGGCGCCGGGTTTGGGACTTATTGCTGGTGCCGGTCTGCGCGCAGCTGGCAGTATTGCCGTTAATCGCCTATTATTTTCATCTCATTACCCCGGTCTCGTTAATAAGCAACCTTCTGGCCACCTATTTGGCAGGGGGTATCGTTATTCTAGGATTTGTGGCCTTGTTGCTGGTTCTGCCCTTTCCTTTCCTGTCGTCCCTTTTGCTGATACCTACCGGGTTTTGTGCCTACCTGCTGTTATCGATCAATTCCTTATGCAAAACCATGCCCCTGGCCTACTGGCTGGTGGCCACCCCGCCGCCGGCGGTAGTGGGATGTTATTTCGCCGGCCTGCTGTGGCTGTTGTTGGGTTTAAGGGCTAAAGCAAGCCGGAAACAAGTCTTAAGACCTGTTCTGGTAATGAGCAGCGCAGTATTATTGCTGCTCGTACCGCCGTGGTGGTTTCAAAAAGGCCAGGTCCAGGTTACTTTTATAGATGTGGGGCAGGGGGACAGCATTTTGATCAAAAGCCCCCGCAACCGCTTTGTGCTTATCGACGGCGGGGGCAGTCTGTTTAGCGATGTGGGGAGACGCAAAGTACTGCCCTATCTGAATCATCTGGGAGTGAACCGGCTTTTTATGGTCATCAATACCCATCCCGATGTGGATCATATGCAGGGACTGTTAGCGGTCATGCAGGACCGCAAGGTGGATCATGTAGGTGTGGCGGCTGTTTCTACCCAGGAGCATCTAACGCAAAACCTGCTCGATCTGGCCAACCAACAAGGGAGCGGGGTATTAGCCTTGAAACAGGGGCAGACCATGAACCTGGACGGGATGACCCTGTCGGTATGGTATCCGCCCGGGACAGAAGCGGCGGGGACGGAGACAAATGACCAGTCCCTGGTCTTGCATTGCCGGTTTGGGGAATTTTCCGCCTTACTTACCGGTGATCAGAGCAAGGAAAATTTGGAGAAGATACTGCATCAGCACCGGGAGAAGAGCCTTATCGTCAAGGCGCCTCATCACGGCAGCCGCTACTCCTGGTGCACCGACCTGGACAGGGCTGCACAATGGCTGGTATTGTCGGTAGGCAATAATGCTTTTGGGCATCCGCATCAGGAAGTCCTGCGGGATATTGAGAAGGGCGGCGCCAGGCTTTTGCGAACTGACCGGGATGGCCTCATAACCTTTAGCAGCGATGGGCAAGAATTGCAGCTGCAGACTTTCAAACCGGGGAGCTGACAGACTAAAGCCCGCAGCGCTGCCGCACCCGGTCCAGGGATTTGGCGGTATTCTGCCTTACCTCGGCTTCGGGGATGGTCAGGAACTGCCCGTTTTGCATGAGTAATTGCCCGTCAACTATAGTTGCGTCAACATCAGTCGCCATAGCTTGATAAACCAGATGTGAATAAACGCCGGCGCCCTGTGGAGGATAGTGGTGCCACGGGGAGAGGGAAACAACGGCCATATCTGCCTTTTTGCCCACTTCCAGGCTGCCGATCTGGTCGGCCAGACCCATGGCTTCGGCCCCGGAGATGGTGGCCATGGCAAAGACCGTTTCAGCAGGCATGCTCAGAGGGCCATGGATAGGTTTATGAATTAAGGCGGCCAGGCGCATCTCGCTGAACATACTCATCAGGTTGTTGCAGGGAGCGCCATCGGCTCCCAGGGATACACGGGCACCCCGGTTGAGGAGGTCGGGGATAGGTGCGATGCCTGAAGCCAGCTTCAGGTTCGATCCCGGGCAATGGGCAATATGGGTCCCACTCTGTGCCAGTAAGTCCTGTTCTATATCCCAGAGGTGTATGCAATGAGCCAGAATAAGGTTGGGGCCGGTCAGGCCCAGGCGTTCCAGATACAGTACGTTGGGAAGCCCGCGCTGCTCTTCTACCAGCCGGACTTCGTCGCGGTTTTCCGAGGCATGGGTATGTACCGGTATGTTTTCGGCAGCCGCAATCCGGGCTACTTCCTTTAACAGCCGGTCGCTGCAGGAAAGCGCGAAACGGGGGCAAAAACAGTAGCGGATGCGGTTATCGCGGCGGCCGTTCCAGCGCTGGTACAAGGCCATGCTTTCATCGATGGCTCTGCGGGAATCATCCACAAGGTTTTTAGGCACTTCCTGGCCGCAGTCCATGAGGCATTTTCCTCCCAGGTAACGAATCCCTGCCTTTTCAACTGCCTGGAAAATCGCTTCGGTGTGGTTGACCGTACCCATATCGACAATGCCGGTGGTGCCCCCGCGCAAGAGTTCGGCGCAGCCCAAAAGGGCCGAATAATATAGGGAATCCTCATCATGACTGCCTTCTAGTGGCCAGATGCGTTTCATAAGCCAATCCAACAGCTCCATGTCATCAGCCATGCCGCGAAACAGGGCCTGGCACAAGTGCACGTGGGTCTGCACCAGCCCGGGAATAACCAGTTTGCCCGCGGCATCAATGACGGTTTCGGCGGCCAGGCCGCTGTCGGGCTCAATAGCTGTAATCCGGTCCTGCTCGATGTATATGTCAGCGGAGAGAACCTCCCTTTGCGGGTTCATAGTTACGACCAGGCCGTTTTTTATCAATAAGGCCATGCTAAAGCCTCCTGTCTGCATAATGATTTGCGGTATGGTTTAATTTTCTCCTTTATACAGAAAATGCAGGCCGGTTAAATCCATCATACTATTCTTAACCGGGATTTCATAGTTTTATGGCAGGGGGCGATGCAAATCCAAAACGCTGATCTGCTGCAAAATAAAGTCGGCTTCTTGCTGCTTAGATTATCCTGCCCGGCCATGGGCGGGATGGTTCTATACGCCTTATTCAGCCTGGCTGACACTTACTTTGTCGCCCGGCTGGGGGCCGCTGCCCTGGCGGCTTTAACCCTGTGTCTGCCTTTGCAGGTGTTGATCGTTTCCATAGCCGCGGCCACCGGAACCGGGCTGACTTCGCTCATAGGCCGCATGCTGGGGTGCGGGGAATACCAGCATGGCGATAATATCGCCTGGCACGGCATAGCGATCATCCTGGTCTACAGCATTGTTTTTCTATGGTTTGGCTACCGCTATCAGGAGCCGCTGCTGATCCTTTTCGGCTGCACCCCGGAGACCCTCGCTCTTAGCAAGGGCTACTTGAGCATCGCCTTGCCGGGTTCGCTGTTCGCTATGGTGCAGATCGTGCTGGGCAATATCCTGCAGGGGGAAGGAGACACGGTTCTGCCTGTAGCAGCAAGTCTGGCCGGCATCATCCTCAATGTGATTCTGGATCCGGTTTTTATCTTCGGGGCAGGCCCGGTGCCGGCCATGGGGCTAAACGGTGCGGCCTGGGCGGGGCTGTTGGCCCAGGCGGGCAGCATGGCCATGATGATTGCGGTGATGATGCGCAAGCGGACCTATTTAAGCTGGTCTATAAGGCATTTCCGGCTGCGGCCGCGCATCTTCCTGGCCATCTACAAGGTGGGATTTCCGGCTCTGGTTATGGAATTGGTAGGCGTTCTGGTCATGGTCTACATGAATCGTATCCTGGCCCATTTCAGCTTTGAAGCTGTAGCCGCACTGGGTATATTCCTGCGCATTCGTTCCCTGGTATTTATGCCGGTAGGGGGGCTTTTGCAAGGGACAATGCCTATTGCTTCCTTTGCCTTTGGCGCGGGGCGTTTTGAACGGGTAAAAGAAGTGATGGTTAAGGCTTCCACCCTGGCGGTTGTTATCATGAGCCTGGGCTGGCTGGCGATGCAGCTTTATCCGCAATGGATTGTGGGTTTCTTTTCCCAGGACGCCCGTTTGACTATGATAGCAGTTGCATCGCTGCGCCTGGGAACCCTGGTCCTTCCCGTGGTGGGGCCGATTATCATCCTCAGTACGGTACTGCAGGCAATTGGCAAAGGGATGGCTGCGATGTGGCTCTCATTAGCCCGCCAGGTCTTGTTTTTCCTGCCCGGGTTGATATGGCTGCCGCATTATCTGGGCCTGAACGGCGTATGGCTGGCTTTCACTCTCTCGGAACTGCTTTCAACCGGGATATTTCTGGTCTTCTGGGGAGCGCTGTGGAAAGAATTACAGCCGGGCCGACAAACCCCTATCTTCTTTCTGATTCGCAGCGGAGCCTGGGCTAAACGGCTGTGGGCCTGGCTGCGCTGGCAGGGATTTTATTTCTGGTAATAGTAGGCCTTGCCATTCTCCAGCTGCAGGTCTAATCCGCTGTTAAGCATCAAATGGCTGATCATGCCTCCCAGGGTGGAGTGTAAAAGGCAGTATTCATGAAAATCCGGTTGCAAATCTTCGAGTATGATAATTTCTTCCAGTAATTCCTCCCTGGTTTTGGGCTGCTGCAGCAAATCCAGGAGCAGTTCCATGCAGTGATCGAGCCGGGAGCGGTTAAATTCGACCAAACCCGGAATCTGTTGGGCGGTATAGACCGTTTCCGCGTGCCCCAGGACAAATAGATCGTAAGGCAGTTCCAGGATGGAGTTCATGGTGCGGTACTGTGCGGCCACATCCAATAAGAACGGGAAACGGTACTTGTCCAGGATTTCCTGGCTGAATAACGCATCCCCCAGGAAACAGACCCGCTCCCGGGTAGCGATTCCTATCTGACCCAATGCATGGCCGGGTAAGGGGACAATTTCGAACTTTTCGTCATTGATCCGGATGGGTCCCGGGTTGAGGCGATGATCGATATGGCCGGACTTGCTGCCTCCCCCTCCTCTCACCAGGGTTGCGGGCGGATTGCCGCCATAAATGTACAGCGGGAATAGAAAGCCATTTTCGATAAACAGGGCGCTTTGCTCTGAGGCGTAGAAAATGCAGCCGGGGTGATGCTCCTGAAGATAGTTGTTGCCCCCCCAGTGGTCGTGATGCCCGTGGGTATTGACGATATACTTGAGGTTCAGATCGGATTGCTTCAAGATATCCGCATAAGAGCGGGCATCCTGATTGCCGTCCCCGCTGTCTACAAGCAGGGCGTATTTGTCTTTGAACACAAATACCCCGGCATTGGTAGGGCCCGGGATTAAGTAAGTGTTTCCCGAAATCTTGGTCAGTTTCATATATATCCCCCTTCAGCTGGGCATTACATTTCCATGCTAGTCCGGATTATAAGGGGTGTCAAGCCGCCCGGACAGCGGACCCACAGGTGGGGCAGCTTCTGGTTGACAATTGGGGACGCTCCCGCAAAGCGGAGGTTAGCCACATTGCTCCATTATGGCTTGAGCCGCAACCACCCCGGAAACACTGGCCTGAATCAGTCCCCGGGTTACCCCGGCGCCGTCGCCGATTGCCCACAGCCCCTCGATGGGGGTCCGCAGCTGCTTGTCCAGTTGGGGGCGGGCGGAGTAGAATTTGGCTTCCACTCCATATAGGAGGGTATGATCGGAGGCTGCTCCGGGAAAGGCTTTATCCAGAGCCTCCAGGCATTCCATAATACCTATCAGATAACGGTGGGGCAGAACCAGGGAAAGATCTCCGGGAACTGCCCCTTTCAGGGTCGGAGTTACCAGGCTCCGGGCCAAACGCTCCGGAGTCGAGCGGCGGCCTCTTTTAAGATCGCCATAGCGCTGCACGATGATACTGCCGCTGAGCATATTGGCCAGGCTGGCGATACAGCGCCCGTAAAGGATGGGCTTATTGAAAGGTTCGGTAAATTCCTGGCTCATCAAAAGGGCGAAGTTGGTATTGCTGCTTTGGCTGTTGGCGTAGGAGTGGCCGTTAACGGTGATGATGCCGTTGGTGTTTTCCATAACCACGTAGCCGTTGGGGTTGACACAAAAGGTTCTTACCATATCGTCAAAGGTTTTGGTGTTAAACAGCATTTTAGGCTCCCATACCGCGGCGGTTACTTCCTTCATGACCACCGCCGGGACTTCCACCCGTACCCCGATATCCACCTGATTGTTGAGCATGGTGATATTCAGGTTTTGAGCCTCTTGGAAAAACCAGTGGGCGCCTTCGCGGCCCGGCGCGACCACAACGAATCGCGAGTAAAATGTCTCCTCCGATGTGGCGATTCCAATTACCCGTCCCTGTTCGGTCAGAATCTTTTCCACCGCCAGTCCGGTGCGGATATCCACCCGTGGTTCCAGGTATTGATACATGGCCTGCAATACTGTTTTGGTGTTCTCGGTTCCCATATGACGGATCCGGGCCGGCACCAGCTTCAACCCTGCCGCGGCGACATTCATGGCGATCTCGCGGCTTCTGGCATCATCCTGGCCAAAAACCCTGGGCGGGGCGCCATGTTTGACATACAGGTCATCTACATATGTAATTAAGGCTTCTAAACGGGTTCTGCCGATGTAATCCGCCAACCAGCCGCCAAAATCGCTGGTCAAAGTCAATTTGCCGTCTGAAAAGGCCCCCGCGCCTCCCCAGCCGCTCATGATCGAACATACCGCGCAGCTCTGGCAGCTTTCAAATCCGGCTCCAATCAGGCAATGGCGCTGCTGCACCTTTTTGCCCTTTTCCAGTAATAAAACTTTTAAGCCGGAACGGCGGCTAAGTTCCAGGGCAGTAAAGATGCCGGCCGGACCGGCTCCTATTATTATGACATCATAATGCGGCATAAATATTCCTCCCACGTTACGCTGAAGAAGTCCATGATTCGGCCTGGGGACCTCTTTGAAGAATTGCTCGTCTCACCATAATGTTATGTCGAATACCTGTAAATTATCACATTACTGCTGACTATACGCTTATGGTATCATAGTTTTGTAGCTTGATGGCCCCGGCAGGGGATTTAAGGAAAGAAGGCTGCCTATGACGGAAAGCAAGCTTATGCTCATTTACGGGCAGGAGCGCTATTTGATCGATAAAGAAATCGAGCGGGTCAGGGCCGGGCTAGGCCGCAACTGCGGTGCCGAGCCTGAAGTGGTGTTTATCGACGCCGACGAATTAACCCCGGAGCAATTGCTGGAACAGCTGGATTTCAGCCCGCTTTTCGCCCTGGAACGGGTGGTGGTGATCCGCAGGCCCTCCTGGTTGGGCAAACCCCGCCGCAAGGCAGCCAAAGTGGAACAGTTGGTCGATGGTCTGGCAGCTTTCCTCAGTGAGCCCATACCGGGCCAGGTGGTGATTTTCACCAGTGATGAGGATGTATCGGCACACCCTTTAATGAAAAAGCTGGCCAAAGTTCTGAAAAAAACCGCCTGCGTGAGACCTGATGCCAAGGGAATGGAGGCCTGGCTTCGAGATCTGGCGGCGGGGCTAAATCAGCCTATAGCCCCGCAGGCGGTAAGGTTGTTGGCCAACAGCGGGCAGGACATGTATTATCTGGAGCAGTTAATGCGGAAATTGAGCCTGCAAAACGGCCCGGCCACCATCACCGAGCAAGATGCAGCGGCAGAACTTGATCAACAACCGGAGATCAGCGTTTTCAAGCTGACCGATGCCCTGTTGAACAGGCGCACCCGGGACGCCCTCATGGCCTATTATAAGCTGCTGCGCCAGGGTGGACACCCCACCTTCTTCCTGTATATGATCCTCAGGCAGTATGTGCTCTTGGGAAAAGTAAAGGATTACAGCCAGCAGGGCCTGAGCCAGGCGGAAATCGCGAAAAAAACCGGCGCCAGGGATTTTGCGGTCAGGAAAATGGCCTCCTCTGCGGCCAGATACAGCTGGGAGGATCTAAAGCGCTGCTTTGAGTTATTCCTGGAGGCTGATACAAATCTCAAACAGAGCGGCCGGGATGGCAAGATTGTGATGGAAGCCTTGATCATAGCGGTTTGCACCGGGCAGACCCATTGATTACGAGGTGTTTAAACCCGGTCTTGATCTGCGCCGGTCATGCAGAAAATAAAAAAACCTGCCCTTTAGACAGGTTTTCAACTTATTCAGCCATGGCGTTAAACCGTCTTGCTAGAGCTGATTTCCTTCTGGCTGCTGTGTTCTTATGCAGAATCCCCTTGGATACGTTTTTATCGATAAGGGAGGTTGCCGCGATCAGGCTCTGCTGAGTTGTCTGTGCGTCGCCGCCCTGTAATGCTTCTTCATATTTCTTTACGGCAGTTTTCAGTCTGCTTCTATAGGCTTTGTTTCTCAGACGATTCGCTTCAGCCCGTCTTGCTCTCTTGGCTGGAGTTTTGCTTTTTGCCACCTCTTCACCTCCTCTTGGGTCAAATCTAACAGGAATACTATAGCATTATGATTTATAAAATGCAATGATTTGGCAGTTATTTTTAAGTGCCATTGTTAATATTGTATAGATTCAGTTCTATTCTCCAATTCCCCAAAATAAATTTAATATGAATGGGAGGTGGTATAATGAGACGCCGTGGTATTATGTCGCTAATGAAGAGTGTGTTTTTGGTGCAATTGTTTGCGGTCATTGTTCTTATAGGAGTTACGGGTAGCTTCCAGCGGATCAGTCTGCCAACCATGAAACCTATGCCGGTGGAGTACCTGGATCCTTTCAGCCGGATCGATATCGGGGAAGACATGGCATTAAAGATGTTCCAGGACAGCAGTTTCCTGCCTGGAGAAGCCAACCTGCTGTTTCTTGATCCCGAATACCTGGACGAGGTATTCCCGCAGTCCCTGTTGACCGCCAGCATCCAGGCCCTGGCTTATACCAGCCCGAGAGGCGGGGATGAGACTGTTATAGAATTGGAAGAAGAAGCATCCAACCAGGAGATCGTCTCCGAATCCGCTCCAGATACAGCTGAAACAGCTGTTAAGCTTTCCGGAGGCAAGATCCTGTTATATTGCACCCATAGCGCCGAATCTTACATTCCCGATGAAGGTAAGGCCAGGGTGGATGGAAAACGAGGCCTTATAAACGAAGTCGCCCGGCGTCTCAATACGGAGATGCGTAAGGAAGGATTAAACAGCGAATTCATCAATACTATTCATGATTCCGACTATCTTATAAGCTATAGCAATTCGCGGAATACTATAAAGAGCTTTTTGGCCCAGAATAAATCGGTTGCGGCTATGTTTGACATTCATCGGGACAGCATCGCTGGAGCTACCAAGGCCGAGACTGTCATGATCAATGGCAAAAAATGCGCGCCCATTCTTATCATAGTGGGTACCAACGAACGCAAGCCCCATCCCAATTGGAAAGATAATCTGGCCTTCGCTCAAGCCCTTTATAAAGTCAGCGAGGCTAAGTACCCGGGTTTAATCAAGGATGTGCGCACCAAAGCCGGAACCTATAATCAAGAATATCATAAAAACGCGTTGTTATTGGAATTTGGTTATGACTATAACACCCTGGCTGAGGCCCAGTACGCGGCTACGCTATTTTCCGATGTGCTGGCCGAAGTTATGCGGCAGGAAGGATCCTTGCAGTGATGAGGTCAATTTTGTGTCTGCTGGCTATGAGCATCTTAATGATGCTGGTTGCGGCGGGATTGAATATCAGTAATCAGGGTATCAATGATCTGACCCAGAGTAATCCGGGCTATGTCATCGCCGTGCACCTGGAAGACGAAGGAGTATATATTGAAGCATTGGGCCGTAAATACCCCTGCAATACGGCCTTGTTGCAGAATGGACAGGCTCGTCTCAAAATCGGGGCAGCCCGGCTAGAGGCCTATATACAAGAAATCTGGCAGCACAGGCGCCAGCTGTGGTAAAGTTTAAAATAATAAATGGGAAAATTGCGGCCTATTGAGGCCTTTTTTTATGCAGCCAGACGTTTATGATGTATATTTTTGATATGGAGGAAGACCGTCGGAAGGAGGAGTACGGTGACGCAAAGCGGTCAGAAGATGGCAAAAGCAGCCCTGTTTTTAAGCTTTACGGTGGTGTTGTCCAGGATCCTGGGCTACGGCCGGGAAGTAGCCTTGTATACCATATTTGGCCAGAATTACGTCACTGACGCCTATCAGGCCGCCTTTTCCATACCCGACTCCTTGTATATGCTGCTCATCGGCGGCGCTCTGGGATCTGCTCTAATTCCGGTTTTCTCGGCTCATATCGCATCCGGGCGCGATTCGGAAGCCTGGAAAGCGGCCAGCGTGGTTTTTAATTATATATTGCTGGCCTTGTCGGTTTTGCTTTTGCTGGCTTACCGCTACACTGAGCCGGTGATTCATGTTCTGGCGCCGGGGCTGCCCCAGGAATACCTGGCGCTGGCGGTCGGGCTCTCCCGCATTATGTTTATCCAGACGGTCTTCATGGTGTTAAACGGCTTCGCCATGGGAATCCTCAATTCTTACCACCATTTCGCCGCACCGGCCTGGGGGAGCCTGTTATATAACATCAGCATCATCGCCTGCGGGGTACTCCTGGTGGAAGATCTGGGGATAGCCGCTTTTTCAGTGGGGGTGGTTCTGGGCTCCATCATGAGTTTTATGGTGCAGATTCCCGCTCTCAAACGGGTGGGGCTGAAGTATTATTTCAGCTTTGACCTGCACAACCGCGGTTTTCAGGAGATCATAATCCTGATGGTGCCGATGATCGCCGGCCTGGGGGTAGTGCAGCTCAACCTCTTTGTGGCACAAAACCTGGCTTCCAGTTTAGGCCCCGGGGTTTTAAGCGCTCTTAAGCTGGCCCAGCGCATCATGAACCTGCCTATCGGCATATTCGCGGTTTCTATCGGAACCGTGCTTTTTCCCGCTATGACAATGCTCAGCGCCAAGGGCGAGTGGGCTCAGTTCAAACGCCATAATTCACTGGGGCTCAGAGCCATATTTCTACTGACCTTGCCGGCTTCGCTGGGGTTGATCGCCATTGGTCAACCGACTATCGCCTTGTTATTCGAGCATGGCAATTTTACCGCAGAGATGACCCGGGTTACCAGCCAGGCCCTGGTCTTCTATGCCGTAGGCATATCGGCTTACTCTGCGGTACAGGTCGTCAACCGCAGCTTTTATGCCTTAAAAGACACGGTGTCGCCAGTGATTTCCGCCATAATCAGTATAGCCGTAAACATCGCCTTATCCCTGTTGCTGGTGAAGAATATGCAGCACCAGGGTTTGGCCCTGGCCTATTCCCTGGCGGGCATTGCCAACCTCCTGTTATTGCTCCTGGTTTTGCGCTTTAAACTGGGGCTTTTGGGGGGCAAGACCATAATATTCAGCCTCATTAAGTCGCTGGCCGCTGCAATGGTCATGTTTGCCGGGGTGAAGCTGATTTTAAACGGGCTTCTCACCGGATTGCCCTATAGTGCACATTTCAACCTTCTGCTGAGCCTGGCCTTCAGTGTGGCAGCGGGGGCGGTGCTCTATGGCCTGATCACCCATAGCCTCAATACTGAAGAAGGCCGGCTGGTGGAGAGTATGATCGGCGAGCGCTGGTCAGGCAGAAGGCGGTCCGCCGGTTGAAGGCGTCAGGATAGAATTGCATCATGGCCCATTAATCGGTTATAATCTAGGCGGTATTCAGCCAACAACGATTTGGAGGGCATCTCTTTGTCACTGGACCATATTCGCAATTTCAGTATCATAGCCCATATCGATCATGGTAAATCAACCCTGGCCGACCGCCTCTTACAGGTCACCGGCACTATCAGCGAGCGGGAAATGAGAGATCAGTTCCTGGATAAAATGGATCTGGAGCGGGAAAAGGGGATTACCATAAAACTGCAGCCGGTTCGCCTCAATTATAAGGCCCGGGACGGGAAAGACTATATACTTAATTTGATCGATACTCCGGGGCATGTGGACTTTTCCTATGAAGTGTCGCGCAGCCTGGCAGCCTGTGAAGGCGCCTTGCTGGTGGTCGATGCTTCACAGGGGATTGAGGCGCAGACCCTGGCCAACGTTTACATGGCTATGGACCAGGATTTGGAGATCATAGGCATTGTCAACAAGATCGACCTTCCCGGCGCTGATCCTGATAAGGTCAAAACGGAAATGGAGGATGTGCTGGGCATCGCCAGTGAAGAAATCATTCCCATCTCAGCCAAAACCGGGCAGGGTGTGGAGGAGGTCCTGGAAGCCATCGTGTCGCGCGTTCCCTGCCCGCGCGGGGAGGAGCACGGCCCCTTGCAGGCCTTGATATTCGACTCTTATTTCGACTCCTACCAGGGCGCCATATCATATATCCGGGTGGTCTCCGGGCAGATCCGCCGCGGCGACATGATCAAAATGATGTCCAGCGGAAAAGTGTACGAGACCACGGCATTAGGGGTAATATCCCCCTATATGACTGAGGTCGAAACCCTTGGAGCGGGTGAAGTGGGCTACCTGGCGGCCGGCATTAAAAATGTCAGCGATACCCGGGTGGGCGACACCATCACCCTGGCCTCCAATCCGGCTGATAATCCCCTGCCGGGTTATCAGGAAGTGAAGCCCATGGTATACTGTGGTCTATATCCGCTGGAAAACAACGATTTCGAAAGACTGCGGGACGCTCTGGACAAATTGAAACTCAACGATTCCTCATTATTCTATGAACCGGAAAGCTCAGACGCACTGGGCTTCGGATTCCGCTGCGGATTTTTGGGGCTCTTGCATCTGGAGATTGTCAGGGAGCGATTGGAACGCGAATATGATTTGAGCTTGTTGGCTACCGCCCCCAGTGTGGTATATAAGGTTATGCTCAGCGACGGCAGTGAAATGGATATACAGAACCCCAAACTATGGCCCCCGGCTCAGCGGCTGGAAGCGGTCAAAGAACCCTATGTGAAAGCCAGCATGATGGTTCCCAATGAATTTGTAGGCGCCATCATGGAATTGTGCCGGGAAAAGCGGGGCCAGTATGTCAATATGGAATACCTCACCTCGCAGCGGGTGATGATAACTTACAAACTGCCCCTGGCTGAAATCCTTTATGATTTTTTTGATGCTCTAAAGTCCCGCACCCGGGGTTATGCCTCCCTGGATTATGAAATCAGCGGCTATGAGATATCCGATCTGGTTAAACTGGACATTCTGTTAAATGGCGAGGTGGTGGACGCCCTGAGCATGATCACCCACCACGACAACGCCTACTACCGCGCCCGGGCCCTGACCCAGAAGCTGCGCCGCATCATCCCCCGGCAAATGTACGAAGTGGTTATTCAGGCCTCCATCGGCGCCAAGGTCATAGCCCGCGAATCCGTCAAAGCCATGCGCAAAGACGTATTGGCCAAGTGTTACGGCGGCGACATCACCAGGAAAAAGAAACTGTTGGAAAAGCAAAAAGAAGGCAAAAAACGCATGAAACAGATCGGACACATAGAAGTCCCCAAAGATGCCTTCATGTCGGTGCTAAACATCGAAAAAGAATAGCGTTGATTTGCCCCTGAATCAAAAAATGACCCACGGGGGATGTTGGCTTGGTATATTTATTTTTGAATTGTGGGCAACCGGTGAAGCGAGGGAACGCAAGTGGGGATGGTTATTGGCTTGCACACTTGTTCGCAAGTTAAGAACCGTCCCCACTTGCGTCCCTTCATAGGAGCTGTATTTAATGGAAGCCACCTGGCCTCAGAACAGTCTGGGTTTGTATGTGCATATCCCTTTTTGCAGAAGAAAATGCCCTTACTGTGATTTTTACTCGGTGACTTTTGCCGACCAGGCTCAGTTGCAGGCTTATACCGAAAGACTCTGCTTTGAAATCTCGGCCTGCTCTGAAGACTACCGGGGAAAACCTGTCGACAGCATTTACTTCGGAGGGGGAACCCCCAGCCTCTTAAAACCCGCCCAAATTGGCACTGTCATCAATACTATGGCCTCCCGTTTTACATTGTTAAAAGACCTGGAAATCACCATGGAAATCAACCCGGCTACCGTAAATCGAAGCAGCCTGGAAGCCTGCAAAACTGCCGGGATCAACCGGGTCTCACTGGGATTGCAGAGTCTGCAGGATAAAGAACTCAGAGTTCTAGGTAGAATTCATTCCGCGGCAGCCGCCCGGAAAGCCATTACGGCAGCAGACGCCGCCGGGTTTCACAACCTCAGTTTTGATTTAATTTACGGCATCCCCGGGCAGACTATTACTGCCTGGATGCAGACCCTGCAAGAAGCGGTCAGCTTCCAGCCGCAGCATATTTCTATATACCTCCTGCAGCTGGAATCTCAGGTGCCTATGGCCCGGGCCATAGCCCGGGGGGAACTGGTTTTGCCTGCAGAAGAGGATATAGAGGCCATGTATTACCAGGCCATTGATTATTTGCACGATAAAGGGATCGTTCAGTACGAGATATCCAATCTGGCCCTTGACGGGTATCTATGCCGGCACAACCTGCGCTACTGGCAATTTGGCGAGTATCTGGGTTTCGGCGCTGCCGCTGTCAGCCGCCTGGGCGGGCGGCGCTGGATGAATGCCGCCGATGTGGATGCTTATATGGCCGGAGGGCCAAACAGGTCGGAGGCCGCTCAGATTGTACTGGAAGATATGAAGCCCCGGCAGCAGGCTCAGGAAGCTATAATCATGGGGCTCCGGCTTACGAACGGACTGAATGTGGAGGCTTTTAGAAGGCGGTTTGGCATAAGTCTATTGCAGGAATTTCGGCCAGTGGTAGAACGCTTTACGAGCAGCGGACTCTTGGAATTGGACCACGGCTGGCTCAGGTTAACGAAAGCGGGGCTTTTGGTATCAAACCAGGTTTTATGCTGTTTTGTTGAATGATTTCCAGGCTTGACAAAGAAGTTACAGCGATGATATTTTTTATTAAGTAGGGGTTAGCACTCAACAAACGAGAGTGCTAACAGGGGTGATCGATATGACCTTGGATGAACGCAAAAAGAGGATATTGGAATCGATCATAAAAGACTACGTTGAAAGCGCAGAACCGGTTGGTTCCAGAGCCATAGTCAAAAAACACGACCTCCGCGTCAGCGCGGCTACCGTCCGCAATGAAATGGCTGATCTGGAGGATATGGGCTATTTGGAACAGCCCCATACTTCGGCAGGAAGAATTCCATCTGAGAGCGGGTTCCGCTATTATGTGGACTGTATGATGGAGCGGGAAAACCTGGTGGAGGATGAGGTAGAACTGCTTCAAAAGATCCTCAAAGACAATCTGCAGGATTGGGATGAGGTCATTCAATCCATTGGCAATTTTCTGTCTCAGGTTACCCGTTATACTTCCTTTATCATCGTACCCACCGTCAAATTTGACGAGTTCAAATATATTCAATTAGTTCCGGTGGAAAAGGGCAAAGCTATGGTAATCGTAGTCACTGACACCGGGGTATTGATGCACCGCAGGATTGATATCCCGCAATCAGTGGAGACTAAAGAGCTGCAGAGTATCAATGAGGTCTTTAACCGGCTTTTTGCCCGGAAAAAATTTGCCGAGCTGCGCAAAACTGATTTGCAGTCCTTAAGGGATGAATTGAACCAGAGAAAAAAGGTAATAGACGGGATACTGGAGGCCATAGAAAATCTGACTGAAAATACCGGGGAAGAAAAGGTGGTTATAAGCGGCATCCTCAATATGCTCAACGAACCCGAATTCAAGAACCTGGACAAACTCAAGAAGATTCTGGCCATATTGGAGGAGGAATCGGTGCTTAAGGCCCTGCTTCCGGAAGCTACCGGCGATACCGTTGATATCACCATCGGGCGGGAGAATCGCCTGGATGACGCCAAAGAAATGAGTATCGTCCTGGCAGGTTATAAAATCTTCGGAGAAGTTGGCCGGGTAGGCGTAATTGGCCCGGTGCGCATGGAGTATTGGAAAGCAGCCGGCACGGTTGATTCAGTTCGCACTATCATCGATGAAGTGCTCAAAAAGCACTACTAAGAGTTCGATAATGGATACCGCCGAGGGGGGAAGCATCCACCCGTTATTTTAGCGCAGATATTTCAATAAACAGAGGTGATCAAAAATGAAACCGGAAGACCCGACTGTTCACAACCAGGAGGAAATGGGCTCGGATTCCAGCCTAAACCCGCCGCCCGCCGCAGAATCGATAGCCGGGCTGAATGAACGCCTTCAAGCCGTCCAGGAAGAGAGCAAGAAGAATTACGATCTCTATCTCAGGGCGGCAGCTGAGACTGAAAACTTGAGAAAGCGGCATCAGAGGGAACGGGATGAGTATCTCAAATTCGCTTCCCTGCCCCTCATCAAACCACTGCTGACCGTGATTGACGATCTGGAAAGGGCTCTGGATATGGCCAGCCCGGAACAGGACTATGCCAGTTTGCACAAAGGAATCAGCATGGTTTGCCAGCGGCTTAAAGAGATCGTTGCCCAGGCCGGGGTTGAGCCGGTGGAGGCCCTGGGGCAGTGTTTTGATCCGCAGTTCCACCAGCCCTTATCTGTTGAAGCATGTTCTGAACACCCTGAGAATACAGTTATTGAGGAACTACAGAAAGGTTATATCATGCACGGCAGATTAATCAGGCCCAGCCTGGTTAAGGTTAGTGGATAGCAATTGCAGCGGCAGTCTTTGCTTGTATAATAATTGTTTCCAGAATGTGGAGGTGTTTTAAATGGCAAAAGTAGTAGGAATCGATCTCGGTACAACCAATTCAGTTATAGCCTTGATGGAGGGCAATGAAGCCAAAGTTATTACCAATGCGGAGGGAGAACGCATAACTCCATCTGTGGTGGGCTTTTCCAAAAGCGGAGAGAGGTTAGTGGGCCGCGTTGCCAGACGCCAGGCTATTACCAATCCGGACCGCACGGTTTTATCCATCAAACGCCGTATGGGTACAGATTACCGGGTCAAGATTGATGATAAAAGCTATACCCCGCAAGAGATATCAGCCATGGTCCTGCAGAAAATGAAGTCCGATGCTGAGGCGTATCTGGGAGAACGCATCACTCAGGCGGTCATTACCGTACCGGCGTATTTCACCGACGCTCAGCGCCAGGCCACCAAAGATGCCGGCAAAATAGCAGGCCTGGAGGTATTGCGCATTATTAATGAACCCACTGCGGCCGCTTTGGCATATGGTATGGACAAGGAAAACGCCCAGACCATTCTGGTCTTCGACCTGGGCGGCGGCACCTTTGACGTCTCCATTTTGGAAATCGGGGACGGGGTGTTTGAGGTCAAGGCAACCAGCGGCAATAATCGCCTGGGCGGCGATGACTTTGACGATAAAATTATCAACTGGCTGGTGGCAGAGTTTAAAAAGGAACAGGGAGTAGACCTGACCAATGACAAAATGGCTATGCACCGCCTTAAAGAAGCGGCTGAGAAGGCTAAACACGAATTGTCCAGCCTGATGAGCACCGACATTAACATACCCTATATTACGGCTACTCAGGATGGCCCCTTACACCTGGAAAAAACACTCACCCGGGCCCGCTTTAACGAAATGACCGCGGATTTAGTGGAAAAGACCATGGGACCCACCCGCCAGGCCTTGAAAGACTCGGGTCTCAAATCAGAACAGATCGACCGGGTCATTTTAGTGGGTGGCTCCACCCGCATTCCCGCTGTACAGGACGCCATCAAAAACTTCATCGGCAAAGAACCCTACAAAGGCATCAATCCAGATGAAGTGGTGGCCGTCGGGGCAGCCATTCAGGCCGGGGTCCTGGCTGGAGATGTCACCGACGTGGTTTTGCTGGACGTAACCCCTCTGTCTTTGGGAATCGAAACCCTGGGCGGGGTATTTACCCAAATCATCGAGCGCAACACCACCATTCCTGCAGCCAAGAGTCAGATATTCACCACTGCGGCTGATCAACAGCCTTCGGTCGATATCCATGTTTTACAGGGCGAACGAAAACTGGCCAACGACAATGTCACTCTGGGGAGATTCCAATTGACCGGCATCCCGCCGGCCCCCCGCGGAGTTCCTCAGATTGAGGTGAAATTTGATATCGATGTCAACGGCATCGTCAATGTTACCGCCAAAGATCTGGCTACTAACAAGGAACAAAAAATCACCATCACTTCTTCCGGCGGCTTAAGCGACGAAGACATTAAAAAGATGATGGAAGATGCCGAGCGCCATGCCGAAGAAGATGAGCGGCGCTTCAAGGAGATCGAGGCTCGCAATGCGGCCGACAGTTTGATCTATCAGTCTGAGAAAGCGCTCAAAGAAAACGGAGACAAGATCGACGCGGATTCCAAACGGCCGGTGGAAGATGCCATAGCTGCGCTCAAAACCAGTCTGGAAGGCAGCGATGTGGAAGACATCAAGGCCAAGACGGAAGCCCTGACGCAGGCCTTCTACGCGGTGAGCAGCAAGCTCTATGAACAAGCCCAGGGGGATCAGCAAGGCGCTGCACCGGGCGGGGCCGCAGACGATGAGGTCTTCGATGCCGATTATCGAGTTGAAGATGAATCCAAATAACGGCAATTGATAAGTTATAGAAAAAGCTTTCTACATCGTATAATATAAAGATGGTTCTAATCACCTCACATTAATTGGGGATGCAGCAAACCACGCAAACAGGCTGGAGCGACCCGGAAGCCCTTTGGTTTTCGGGCGTAGCCTATTATGCCAGGAAGGTGGATTCAGATGCCTGCAAAAAGAGATTACTACGAGCTGCTGGGGGTTGGCCGCGATGCCACCCCGGAAGAGATAAAAAAGGCCTATCGCCAGTTGGCTCGCAAATACCATCCTGATGTCAACAAGGAAGACCCTGAGGCTGCCGAAAAATTCAAGGAATTTACTGAAGCCTATGCGGTGCTCAGTGATGCGCAAAAGCGGGCCGCTTATGACCAATTCGGCCATGCGGCCTTTGAACCCGGTCATGGCGGTCCCGGGGGCTTTGGCGGATTTGATTTTGACATCAATGATTTTGGTTTTGGGGACTTATTTGATGTTATTTTTGGCGGAAGCGCCAGCGGACGCAGCAGAAGAACCGGGCCCAGACGAGGGGCAGACCGTGAGATAAGGCTCGATATCAGCTTTGAAGATGCCTTGTTCGGCATTGAAAAAGACCTGGAATTATCCCGTGTCGAATCCTGTGAGCACTGTCAGGGCAGTGGGGCGGAACCGGGTTCCTCAACCAAAACCTGCCCCAGCTGTAATGGCAGAGGACAGGTGCGCAATGTGCAAAGCACGCCATTTGGGCGTTTTGAGACCGTAAGGCCTTGTAATCAGTGTCATGGCGAAGGCAAAATAATCGAAAAGCCCTGTACCCATTGCCGGGGAACCGGACAGGAAAGAAAGAATCGCAAAATCAACGTGCGCATCCCGGCCGGGGTTGATACCGGATCCCGCCTCCGCATCCAGGGAGAGGGAGAAATAGGGAGCCATGGCGGCCCGGCCGGCGACCTCTACATTTTGCTTTCGGTAAGATCCCATTCCCGCTTCAAACGCGAGGGCTACAATCTTGTCACCACCCTGGAAATCAGCTTTGTACAGGCTGCTCTGGGTGCTGATGTTAGCATAGATTTGCCCGGCGGAGCCGTGCACAACATGCATATACCGGAAGGGACTCAGCCGGGAACCATCCTTACTGCCAAAGGCAAAGGGGTCGCGCATGTGCAGGGGCACCGTATAGGAGATCTGAAGGTTGTCGTGGAGGTGAGAATCCCCACTCGTGTCAGCAAAAAGCAGCGTGAGCTCTTAGAAGCCTTTTTTGAGGAAGGCGAGGAACAAAAACCAGGGCGTAAAGGCATATTCGATAAATTTAAAGACGTTATCGGCTAGGAGTGGAAGATTTGCAATGGATTGAAATAAGCGTATTGACTAACGGCCCGGGAGTCGAAGCGGTTGCAGCACTATTTCACCGCCTCGGTTGCGGCGGGGTGATGATTGAAGACCCCGGGGCGGCGCAGATATTCCGGGAGCCGGTCGATGAGGATAAAGCTCCGGGGTGTGATTTTTCCGGCCCGGGGCCTTTTCGGGTTAAAGCTTATGTTCATGAAGACCGCCAGGTGACGGCAGAGATCGAACAGGGTCTGGAAGAGATACAGAGGCTGCTAGGCTCTGACTTTGAAATCGAAACCAGAGGGGTTAAGGATGAAGACTGGGAGGACAGCTGGAAGAAGTACTACCATACCTTTCGAGTCGGACAGCGTTTGCTGATTAAGCCGTCATGGGAAAAGTATGAGCCCGAATTGACAGATGTGGTAATCGAGATCGATCCAGGCATGGCCTTTGGAACCGGTATTCATGCTTCCACCCGCTTTTGTCTGATATTTATCGAGCAGTATATCAAGGGCGGCGAAAAGGTGATCGATGCCGGATGCGGTTCGGGAATACTATCTTTAGCCGCGGCCAAACTTGGCGCAGGCGAAGTTCTGGCTATGGATCTCGATGGGCTGGCGGTACGAATCGCCCGGCAAAACATCGCTTTAAATGGCCTTGATGAGCAGATCAAGGCCGTTGCCGGGGATATTTTTCAGGATCTTAAACAACAGCGCGCCGATGTGATTATGGCCAACCTTACTGCAGATGTGATTCTGCCCTGGCTGCCTGTAGCCGTTCCTATTCTGAACAGCTCCGGTTTGCTGTTCGCTTCCGGTATTCAAGACCGGCGCTGGCCAGAAGCCAAAGAGGCCCTGGAAAAGGCCGGCCTCTTTATCGAACAGGTGATTTTAGATTCCGACTGGGTAGGGGTGGCCGCTCGCCGGCTTTAAAAACCAGGTTATACCTGCAGCGGAGGGGTGTATTATGCACCGCTTTTTTATTTCACCGCAGAATATTGAGGGCCGCCAGGCAATTCTGGATGAGAGCGAATCCAGGCATGCACTTACGGTAATGCGGCTTAAACCCGGTGACAAAATAATTTTGTTTGACGGTGAGGGCGCCTCCTACCAGGCTTTTCTCCAGGGCAGTCAGGGCAAACGAGTGGTGGCGGTCCTGGAAAAGATCCTGGAAAATGAGGCTTGCCCGGCTGTAAACATCCATCTGGTGCAGGGCCTTCCCAAAGGCGAAAAAATGGAATTGATAGTGCAAAAGGCTGTGGAAATCGGGGTGCATTCTATTTATCCGCTGCAGTGCAGGAGAAGCATAGCGCAGCTTAAAGGGAGCATGGTGGAAAAGAAACTGCGGCGCTGGGAGTCGATCGCCCGCGAAGCCTGCAAACAATCGGGTCGCAACCGCTGCTTGACAATAAACCCGGCCTTAAGCCTGACAGAGCTTCTCGCGGTAATGCAAAGCCGCCCCGCAGTAGCCCTTTACGAGAGAGAGCGTACCACTGGCTACAAAGAGGTGCTGCGTACCTTGATACCCCGGTGTTATAAAAAAGATCTGTTTTTGCTGGTGGGGCCTGAAGGCGGTTGGGATGAAGATGAAATACAGGAGTTGACAGGCCGGGGCGTACATACCGCTTCCCTGGGTTCCCGGGTGTTGCGCACTGAAACTGCCGGGTTGGTAGCTAGCGCCCTGGCTCTTTACGAAGCCGGCGACCTGGGAACGCCCTAATTGAAAGAGGAAAAGTAATGAAAAAGGCCGCCTTTTATACCTTGGGCTGCAAAGTGAATCAAGTAGATACTGAACAGATCAAAGAAGCCTTCTTGAAGCAGGGCTACCAGGTGGTGGATTTTAACGAAGCAGCCGATATCTATGTTATAAATACCTGTACGGTAACCCACGTCAGCGACCGAAAATCCAGGGCGGTAATACGCAGAGCGGCCCGCCGCAATCCTCTGGCCCAGATCGTGGTTACAGGATGCCTGGCCCAGGCTGATCCCGATCAAATCAAAGCCATCCCCGGCGTTTCCATGGTGGTTGATAATCAGGACAAGGAGAGAATCCCTGACCTGGTAGGAGGTACTGTCAGAGGGGATGCCGATGGGGTTTTCGCCTCGTTAACTCCGGTGCTTTTTACCGGCCGGCATGAGCGCACCCGGGCTTTTATCAAGATTGAGGATGGCTGTCACAGTTACTGCTCCTACTGTATTGTGCCCTATACTCGCGGCGCCGTGCGCAGCAAAAGGCCGGAACATGTACAGGCGGAGTTACAGCGCCTGGTCGAATTGGGCTATCGGGAAATTGTCTTAACCGGCATACACACCGGATTATATGGATATGATTTAAAAAATATCAACCTCACTGAGCTCTTAAAACAGCTTTTGGGCGAGGTTGATGGGGATTACCGCATCCGGCTCAGTTCCATTGAGCCCCTGGAAATATGCCCGGCCCTGCTGCAGTTGGTGCAGCAGGAACCCAGGATCTGCAGGCATTTTCATGTGCCATTGCAAAGCGGTAGTGATACTGTACTAAAGGCCATGAACCGGCGCTACAATGGGCAGTATTACCGGGATCTGATCCTGGAAATATCGAAGCGGATTCCTGGTGTTGGGCTCAGTGCCGATGTGATGGTGGGCTTCCCCGGAGAGAGCCGGCAGGATTTTCAGGCAACCTACGATCTTCTAGCTGAATTGCCTTTGTTAGACTTACATGTATTTAAGTATTCCCGCCGGGAAGGCACCCCTGCCGCCTTGATGAAGGGGCAGATCGATGAAGGGGTAAAACAAGAACGCAGCCAGGCTTTGCTGCAGCTAGCCCGCGACAAGCATTTTCAAAGACTTGAGAACTCTTGCGGCCAGATGCTCAGGGTATTGGTAGAACAGCGTATCCAGGCACAAACCTATACCGGGTTAAGTGACAACTATATTGAAGTCAGGTGGGACAGCTCGCGAGATCTCAGGGGAGAGTTTGCGAAGGTGCGTATTATAGGTCAGGAACAGGGCGTTGCCATGGGGTGTGTCGATGATATTCCAGTACATTAGATGAATCTGGATTTTATGAATAATATGGAGGTTACGGGGAAATAAGAAAAGAGGTTTCAATTTAGGCCGATTATCTGGTAAAATAGATGCGTACATCGTTATGCTTAAAAGCAGGTTAATTCGAGGCTGGAGGGGGTGAAAAGGTGAACGCTGCAGATTGTATATTCTGTAAGCTTGCAGCTCAGGAAATCCCGAGCAAAATCGTATATCAGGACGATGACTTGATCGCCCTGGAAGATATCAACCCTGTGGCCCCTATTCATATCCTGCTTATACCTCGAAAACATATTCCGTCTCTTAACGAAGCCGGCCTAGACGATGCCGCTTGGTTGGGCCGCCTGCAGCTTGCAGCAGCTAAGATCGCCCAGGACCAGGGTATTGCTGCCAATGGTTATCGCTTGGTGAACAACTGCGGAGAATGGGGAGGGCAGACGGTTAGGCATGTTCATTACCATTTACTCGGCGGAAGAAACCTCCAATGGCCTCCGGGCTAATCTTGACGGCAAAGCCCAGGAATAGTAAAATATAGTGGCATTTATTTCAGCCCAGTCGGATGAGGGGAGGGAAACAATGAGCGAAGTTAAAGTAGGAAAAAATGAATCGCTTGATTCTGCGCTGAAGAGATTTAAACGTTCCTGTCAGAAATCAGGCGTAATGCAAGATATTAGGAAACACGAGCATTATGAAAAGCCCAGTATAAGGAAAAAGAAGAAATCAGAAGCTGCTCGAAAGAAAAAGAAATACTAGAAAATAGATTAGATTTTACAGTTTAGAAGCATATGGCTATATGGAGGAGGCTATGACAGGAACCGGAACAGAACCGGCACCGTTCAATGGAATAACCTTTTTGGGAGCCAGCACAGATGTTATAATGCCATGCTTCAATAAACCAACAAAAGTCTGGTAGACATTGAGTTGCCAGACTTTTATTATTCTATTATACATGGAAGGAGGTATTCACCTTGGCATTCTTGAGAAAGGGCACGCGTTCCAAACGGCGCGTGTGGCTGTCGATTATCGTGGGATTGGTGATTGTCTCATTCATGGTCAGCATATTAGCCTTTCAGTTCTATTGAGCCAAGAGGCTTGGGCATAATAAAATTTATAGAAAGAGAGGTGAAAGCACCTGGCATGAAGGTTATGAACTAGCCTTTGCTCGGGTCATCGGATATGAGTAAGAAGATAGTAATTATTGGCGGTGTGGCTGCAGGAGCCAGCGCTGCAGCCCGGTTGAGAAGATTGGATGAAGAAGCGGAAATAATCATGTTTGAAAGAGGTCAGGACATCTCCTTCGCTAATTGTGGACTGCCTTACTATGTAGGGGGAGTTATTGACAAGAAGAATCGCCTGGTGGTACAAACCCCGCGTGCTATGTCCAGGCGTTTTGCTATCGATGTGCGGGTGCTGACCGAAGTGCAGGAGATTATACCTGCGGAAAAAAGAGTTGTCGCTCATGATTTCGGCAGCGGCGAGAAATACTCGGAAAGCTATGACTATCTGATCTTATGTCCGGGAGCATATCCTATAATCCCGGA
>NZ_DCEA01000120.1:21449-37531 GCF_002316705.1 Syntrophomonas sp. UBA1041 | reverse complement strand
TCCTATAATCCCGGACATACCAGGTATCAACCGGTCCAACGTATATACGGTCAGGAACATCCCTGACAGCGAAAAGATCAAGGCTCATGTGGAAGTGAGCGATGTGCGTAATGTGGTGGTCATCGGCGCCGGTTTCATAGGTATGGAAATGGCGGAAATGATGCAGTTAAGGGACTTGAATGTGGCCGTTGTGGAAGCCAGTTCACAGATACTGGGCGTGCTGGATCCGGAGATGTCCCGGCTGGTAGAGAAATATGTGGCCTCCAAGGGGGTTAAATTCATTACCGGAGATATACCGGTCGAATTACAAGGAGATCCCGCGGTAACTAAGGTCGTCCTCGAAAGCGGGGCCGAAATACCCGCTGACCTGGTCATTATGGGCATTGGGGTAAGGCCTGAAACCTGGCTGGCCGAGCAGGCCGGATTGGAATTAGGTGAAACCGGCGGCATACTGGTCGATGAATACCTGCAGACCTCAGATCCCTTTATTTTTGCAGCCGGGGATGCCATTCAAGTCAAAGATTATGTAACCGGGCACGACACCCTGGTCCCCATGGCAGGACCAGCCAACCGGCAGGGATGGGTAGTTGCCAACAATATTGCCGGGCGCAAAATTACATATCCGGGAAGTCAGGGCACAGGCATCATCAAGCTGATGGACATGGTAGTGGCGGTAACGGGCAGAAACGAAAAAACCTTACAGCAGTGGGGTGTGGACTATCTGGTCTGCCATGCCCATCCCAACTCACACGCCACTTATTATCCCGGCAGCAGCCAGATGAGCATCAAACTCATATTCAGCAGACCGGAAGGCAAAATCCTGGGAGCCCAGATAGTCGGTTATGATAATGTCGACAAGGCTATAGACGCCCTGGCTACAGCTATTCGTGCCCGGATGACGGTATATGATCTGCAGGATCTGGAACTGGCCTATGCGCCGCCTTTCTCATCGGCCAAAACCCCGGTAAACCTGGTGGGCTATGTGGCCGGGAATATACTGGACGGCATGGTGGAGCCGGTCAGATGGGAAGACGTGCAGTCCCTGGTAAAGGAAGGCGCTTTGCTGGTGGATGTTCGCACCGGGGAGGAATTCCAGAAAATGCCGGTGGAAGGTGCGGTCAACATGCCCCTTGACGATTTGCGCGGCAATCTGGATCAGTTGTCTGAAGGGCAGGAAGTCCTGGCCTTTTGCCAGGTGGGCCTGAGGTCATATGTGGCCAACCGCATCCTGCGCCAGAAAGGCTTTAAAGTTAAGAACATCAGCGGGGGATACAAGCTCTATCCCAAAGGCAAATAAAAAGTTAATTTAGCGGTTGATTACGGGAGTCTTCCTTATCAGAGGAAGGCTCCTTATTATTTTGCGGTCCGAAAGCGGTCGGTCTGTACTGCTCTTAACCTGCCGGCACAATTCAACTTGTCACGCTTGGCTTGACGGAAAGAAAGACACAGAACCGTCCCCCCTGTGTCTGGATAGCACAGTCATTATGGCTTGTTTGCTGGCATATACTTGTGTGAGTGAATTTGACCCGGAGAGGTGATTAAAATGGAAAACCGCAGAGAGGCCTTTAACAGAGCCCTGGCTGATTTCTTGGAAATACCCCGCGACCTGGTTCTGGATATACCCAAGTTGACCCTGGTGGGAAGAAACGAACTCTACCTTGAAAACCACCGGGGCATCATACAGTACAATCCTAACCTATTGCGCATCAACCTGAGCCGGGGATTCCTCGAAATTGAAGGCCAGAATATGGAGATTAAGGCCTTGATGCCAGAAGAACTGCATATCATAGGCGAGATAACCTCGGTCAGATATCGGGATTAAGGGGGATTAAGCCATGGGCAACCGCTTTTTTGAACAGTTCGGCGGGGTGATAACCGTCGTTTTGCGAGGCCAGTATCCGGAGCGCTTAATCAACATGGCCTTAACACGGGGGATTTATATATGGAATATCAAGCCGGCTGCTGATGGCATGCGGTTTGAAATCCGCAGCAGCGGTTATGAGGCCCTGCATACCATTGCCGAGGAAAATGGTTATCAGTTAAAGATTGTTTCCAGACACGGCCTGCCGGCATATAAAAGCATAGCCAAAAGACGGGTGGGTTTCATGCTGGGCGGCATATTCTTTATCGCCGCTTTATATATGATTTCTTCTTTCGTATGGTTTGTCGAGGTCAAGGGCAATGAGCGCATTACCGATCAGAGAATCCTGACCACCGTCGCCAAATACGGCGTTCATCAAGGCGCCCCCAAGTGGAGCTTCAGCCGCATACAGGTAGAAGAACAGGTTTTGCGGGATATCGGCGATCTATCCTACATAAAAATCGAAATTCGCGGCGTGAAGGCCAATATTGAAGTGGTTGAGAAAATCGTCATTCCGCCCAACGAGATTACCGGTCCCAGCGACATGGTAGCAGCACGCAGCGGAGTGGTTGAAGAGATCCTGGTTCTGGACGGTCAGGCTAAGGTGGAGGCAGGGCAGGCGGTAGCCAAAGGGGATATTCTTATCTCGGGAACGGTTACCCCGGTTTTGAGCCCTTATGCCCCTCCGCCCCTGGAGCCGCTGCTTCCTTATCAGGTGCAGGCTCGTGGGGTGGTGAAGGCCCGGGTATGGTATGAAGGCTATGGGGAATGCCCCATGAAGACAGAAAACATGGTTTTAAGCGGCCGTACCGCCCATCAGGTGAGCTTTATAACACCCTGGCGGGAATTCACCTTGTGGGGTAAAAAACGCCCTCAATTTGCGCGTGAACAGGTGGCATCCACCAGCAACAAACTGGATACCCCCATTGGGCCGGTTGGCTTCAATTACCGCCAATACAGCGAAGAAACCCCTGAAGTTATCACCCATTCGGAGATGGAGGCCACTCAGATTGCGAAGCAAAAAGCCCTGGAAAGCCTGGAAGGTCAAATCGGGCAGTCCGCCAAAATTACTGACAGCAAAATCAATCTACTCTCGTCCCCCAGCGATGTGATCCTGCGTATCAATGTGTCGGTGGAGGTCATAGAAGATATCGCCATATCACAGCCTATCAGCGGGCTTGAAAATAGTACTTCCTGATGACATATGCTATAATAACTAGCATAAAAGCAGCAGGTGCTTAAAAATCCAGGGAGGAAAAGCTGTTTGATCGAAAAAGAAGAACGTATATCCATTGCCAACAATGATATTGCATCGGCTTTTTTCGGGACTGGAGACGAGAATTTTCGCTATCTCAGGAGTTTATGCCCGGCTGACATCTCAGCCCGTGGTTCTGAAATTTATGTCAAAGGAGCAGAGGAGGAGGTTGATCAGGCCACCGAATTGGTCAACAGCCTGATTGACATTGTAGGCCATGAAGGTCAATTGACTATTAATGATATAAACTATGTGGACAAACTGATCAAACGCGGTCAGAAGGCCCGTCATAACGAAATCGTATCGGGAACCATAATAACCACCGTCAGGGGCAAAACCGTGAAGGCTAAAACCCTGGGGCAAAAAAAGTATATACAGGCTATTATCGATAATGATGTGGTGTTTGGCATCGGCCCGGCTGGAACCGGCAAGACTTATTTGGCCGTGGTCATGGCGGTGCGGGCACTTAAGAACAAAGATGTGGAAAGAATTGTTCTGGTGCGGCCGGCGGTAGAAGCCGGCGAAAAACTGGGATTTCTGCCCGGAGACTTCATGGAAAAAGTCAATCCCTACTTGCGGCCGCTTTATGACGGCCTCTTTGATGTGCTGGGGGTAGATGTAACCCAGCGCTATATTGAACGCAACACAATCGAAATCGCCCCCCTGGCATACATGAGGGGGCGCACTTTAAACAGTGCCTTTATTATTTTGGATGAAGCACAGAATACCACCCCTCAACAGATGAAGATGTTCCTCACCCGGTTGGGATTCGGCTCCAAAGCGGTGATAACCGGCGACATCACCCAGGTGGATCTGCCCAAAGAGGAATTCTCGGGGTTGATTGAGGTTCAGAAAATATTGGGCCGGGTTGAGGGAGTGGCTTTCGAATACCTGACCAAAGAGGACGTTATCCGCCACCCCCTGGTGCAAAAGATTATTGACGCCTATGAAACCCACGGCAGTTAAAATCCACTACCAATCTCAAGTTTGAGTACGTAGAGGAGCGAAACATGAAAATTCCCACTGTGATGCAATATATCTGGAGACGCTTCATAATCTCCCTCCAGAAGTCGCGGACCAAGAAGCTCTTGAGCATTTTTATCTTTTTCAGCATTACCATCTTAATCCTATTCAGTAATTTTAATCCTAAACAGGTATGGCTAAAACCCGATGATGTTGCCCGCAGCAATATACAATCGGACATCAATGCTGTGGTGATAGATACCAAACAGACTGAACTTCTTAAAGAGCAGGCCGCCAGTAAAGTGCAGAAGGTCTACCAGGAAGACAATTTCGCCCTGGCCAATACTGAAAAGGACATCAATATATTTTTCAGCGCTGTGGGTGATGCTCTGGCCGGGCCGGAAGAGAACCGGACTCCGGCCCTGCAGAATCTATTAGTCAAGACCAATGTAAAAAAAGATATATTTCAACTTCAATACACCCCGGAACGACTCGCTGAATATCTGCAGGCCACCTCTGCGGAGGACCTGGAAAAGATGAGGCAAAGCACCATCACTATTGTTCGCCCCTTAATGGCCAACCCTATCACCGACGATACCCTGGAGGGCATTTATCAGCAGGCCTTTGGCATGATCAGCGAGCTTGGCTATGCACCAGAGGCCAGAGATGTAATCAAGATCATTGCCATTAATTCGCTGCGGGCCAATTTGATCTACAATGAGAGCGCCACCAGCAAGGCCCTGAAAGAAGCCACTGATGCGGTTCAGCCGGTGCAAAAGACCATTAAAGCCGGGGAGATCATCGTCCGCGAAGGCGACCGGGTCACGGCAGAACAAATATCCATACTCGAGCAGCTGGGGATACAACGCAGCAAAAGCTATCCCGTCACACTGGCAGGCACGGCTTTATTTGTCTTGCTGACCTTCTGGCTGGTACTGGAATTCCTGCGCCGTTATTACCCCCAGATTCATCGCAATGATATGATGATGCTGTTGATAGGGCTGATCTTTATTTTGATTATGGCCATCACCCGTTTTATTACAGTTATCAAAATCGGCGATGATCCTGAACTGCAGCTCTTGACCGGCTATTTGGCGCCGGTGGCGGCGGCTTCCATGCTGGTTGCCATTCTGCTGGACAACCGTCTGGCCTATTTTCTAACCGCCATAATGGCGCTCTATGTGGGCTTCCTTACTCAGGGAGACCAATTAAACTACGTGGTTACTGCCTTCGTAGGTGGGAGCGTAGGTATTTTCGGAGTGCACCGCCTCACGCAGATGTCCGATTTGGCTAAATCCGGCCTGCGTATTGCTATTGCCAACATAGTGACCATAACCACTCTTACTCTGATCAGCGGTGAAATCAGTCCGGTCTATTTTACGCTGAGTGTTATCATGGGTGCGGCCAATGGCATACTGTCAGCTGTTCTCATGATCGGAGCTCTTCCTTATCTGGAATCCGGTTTTTCCCTGACCAGCATGATCAAGCTCCTGGAACTGTCCAACCCCAACCATCCCCTGTTGCGGCGGCTGCTCCTGGAGGCCCCGGGGACCTATCATCACAGCCTTATGGTCGGAAATCTGGCCGAGGCTTCTGCTGAAGCGGTAGGCGCCAATCCACTTTTGGTGAGAGTAGGCGCCCTCTTCCATGATGTGGGCAAGATCAAGCGACCCGAGTATTTTGTGGAAAATCAACGCGGCTTTGATAATCCTCATGAGAAAATCGCCCCGGCTTTAAGCACCTTGATTATTACCTCACATGTCAAGGAGGGTGCTGAATTGGCCCGCGAAGCCCGTCTGCCCCAGGCGGTTCTGGATTTCATCGAACAGCATCACGGCAACAGTTTAGCCAAATATTTTTACAGCCGGGCTTTGGAAGAAGACCCGGATGGCACTGTCAATGAGGATAATTTCCGCTATGAAGGGCCCAAACCACAGAGTAAGGAAGTGGCCCTGGTGATGCTGGCCGACTCCGTTGAGGCCGCGGTGCGTTCCTTACAGGATCCCACCCCGCAGAAGATCAATCAAACCGTGCGTATGATCATTCGCGATAAGCTCAGTGAGGGTCAATTAGAGACCGCCGATCTGACCTTTAAAGATCTGGACACCATCTCGATGTCCTTCTGTAAATCGTTGGAGGGTATGTATCATAAACGCATTGAATACCCGGAAATAATAGTAAGGGAGTTTGAAAAGAGGAGGGAGCGGGATGGAAACCCTGATCATCAACCAGCAGAATAGAGTGAATTATACCCGGGCCATGCAAAAAACCATCCTTGGCGTGGCCAGTGCAGTTGCTAAAATGGCCAAAATCGGCAACAATACCGAATTAAGCATACTGATCGTAGATAACAGTTACATGCAGGAACTGAATTTCATCTACCGCCAGCAGAATCGCCCCACTGATGTCTTATCCTTTGCTATGAATGAACTGGTTGATGAGGATCCCGATCTGGACGTTGAAGGTGAAGTCAATGCGCTGGGAGATATCGTGATTTCACTGGAAAAGGCCCTGTCTCAAAGTGAAGAATACGGGCACAGCCTGGAACGTGAACTCGGCTACCTGGTGGCGCACGGCATGCTGCACCTCCTGGGTTATGATCATGAAACTGAGGCGGAAAGAGAATTGATGAGAAACCTGGAAGAAAAAATCATGCAAAAGGTTAAACTGGAAAGGTAGCCTTATGTCCTCAAATGGTGGCATCATACGCAAATTTGCCTGGGCCATTTCGGGCCTGGCCGCGGTGATCCGTGAAGAACAAAATATGAGAATCCATCTCCTGGCTGCCGGGGCTGCCCTGGGAATGGGCTGGATACTGGAACTGGAGCGCGGCGAATGGGGGCTCTTGTTCATCGCCATAGTACTGGTTTTGATGGCTGAGGTTATAAACACCGCCATCGAAAGGACGGTTGACCTGATGGCCCCGCAGTATCATCCCCTGGCTGAAAAGGCTAAAAATATGGCCGCCGGCGCTGTTTTGCTAAGCGCTGTAAGCGCGGTTATACTGGGAGTAATAATATTTGGCCCTCATATCATTAAAATTTGACCAATTGTGGGTTTTGTCACAAGATATTAAAAGAAGTAAGGACAGGGAAAATAAATATAATGAAAATTTCCGAACTGATCAGACTGGCTCAGGAAGCCAGGAAAAACGCTTACTGCCCCTACTCGCATTTTGCGGTGGGTGCGGCAGTGGTAAGCAAGACAGGGCACACTTATACGGGAGCCAATGTGGAAAACGCTTCCTATGGATTGACTGTCTGTGCGGAACGGACTGCGATTTTCAAAGCAGTCAACGCAGGCGACCTTGAATTGGAAACACTATGTTTAGCCGGCAGTGATGCCGGGTATACCTATCCATGCGGGGCCTGCCTGCAGGTAATGGCGGAATTTGCGCCTCATTTAAACGTGATTGTGACTGACCGCGGCGGGCATTTCAAAGAACATAAGCTCGAGGAGCTGCTGCCTTTTCAGTTTCAATTCGATGTGGAGGAAAAAATACTTTGAAATCGGGTTTTGTAACTATAGTTGGACGGCCAAACGCCGGCAAATCGACTTTGATGAATCACATAGTAGGGCACAAGGTGGCGATTGTTTCAGAAAAGCCCCAGACTACCCGCAACCGTATTCAGGGCATATATACCACTGAACAGGGCCAGATCGTTTTTGTGGATACCCCTGGAATACACAAGCCCAAGCACCTGCTAGGCGAGTATATGGTGCAGGTGTCTACCCGTTCGCTCCATGAGGTGGATGTAATCTACTATATGACTGATGTGACCAGGCCCTTCGGCAGCGGTGAGCGCTATATCATCGAATATCTGCAAGGGGTCTCGGCGCCGGTATTCCTGCTGATAAATAAGATCGACCTGGTCGGGATCGAACAGGCCACCCATCATATCAGCGATTTTTTGGGATATATGAATTTTGCCGAAACCATGTTTCTGTCAGCAATGCAGGGTACCAATATCCCGGCCCTCCTGGAAAAGACCTGGCAGTACCTTCCGGAAGGACCGCTGTACTATCCTGAAGGCGACCTGACCGACCAGCCGGTCTCGTTTCAAGCGGCCGAATTGATCCGGGAAAAAGCCCTGTGGCTGACCCGGGATGAAATCCCCCATTCTCTGGCGGTGGATGTTGAGGAACTACGCCAGCAAAACGGCGGCAAAGCCTACCTGCGGGCAGTCATATATATCGAGCGCGATTCCCAAAAGGGCATAGTCATCGGCAAGAATGGACAGATGCTGAAACAGATTGGGGAACAATCCCGCCAGGAACTGGAGGACTTGCTGGACCGCCCGGTATATCTGGACTTATGGGTCAAAGTCAAGAAGAATTGGCGCGACAGCGAAAACAACCTCAACCAATTGGGCTACAGCCGGTAGAATTTATCAAACGCCCCTAGGCCCCCGACCTCTGTAGGTGGATGGGATAAACATATTTGTCTTCGGTAGCGAGTCGGGTCTCTACTGAAGGGGCGTTTGATAAAACGCCCGCAGCGCGATGCACACGAAATGCGTAAGGAAGGCGGCTATGCCACTCGCATTTCGGCGCACAATTCGCGCTAGCGCTCATTGATTAAAGGGGGTGCAATTTATGCTGGTCGCTTATCTGGACAGCACCAATTTAAAACCGGATAGCAAGACCCGGGACATCATAACCCTGTGTGAACAAGCAGCCAGGTATTCCATGGCTGCTGTTTGTGTCACCCCTTACCGGCTGCCTCTGGCCAGGCAAATACTCTCGGGAAGCCTGGTGAAAACCGGCACGGTGATAGGCTTCCCCCTGGGGGCGGAGCCGGCTCAGCTCAAAAAAGAGCAGGCCGTATGGGCTTTGGAAAAGGGCGCTGATGAACTGGATATGGTCATTAATCTGGGGGCGCTCAAGGACCGGGAACTGGATGTGGTGAGCCGGGACATCGCCGGGGTGATGCAGCTTAAAACCAACTTTTCCTTCGCACTGAAAGTCATAGTCGAAACCGGCTTGCTGAGCCAGAACGAATTAATAGAGGTTTTGCACCTTTTGGAAAGGCTGGGGGTGGATTTCATCAAGACCTCCACCGGCATCAACAGCCGCGGCGCCTCGATCGAGGACATACATACCATCTGTCTCAACCGTACTACTTCAATAAAAATTAAAGCCAGCGGAGGCATCAAGACCCTGGACTTTGCTCAACAATTGATCGCTGCCGGGGTGGATCGTATCGGCAGCAGCAACGCCCTGGCTCTGGTTGTGGAGGAAATGGCCGGGGATGGCCGCTAGTCTGGAGGGTTTGCCATACATTTTCACAGCGCGGGTATTATCTTAAAGAGTATGGATTACCAGGAGGCCGACAAACTGGTAACCGTTTTCTCCGCAGTAAAGGGGAAAATCCAAGTCATTGCCAAAGGGGTTAAAAAGCCCGGCAGCAGCCTGCGGCCGCTGGTGCAGCCCTTTTGCCATGTACAGCTCTACCTGGCCCGGGGACACAGCCTGGATATTGTTGCCCAGGGAAAAATGATTAATTTCTACGGCAATGTCCGCCAGGAGCTGTTCTCCACCATGCAAGCCATTTATATCATGGAGCTGCTGGATAAAACCCTCATGGACGGGGCCCCCCTGCCGAACCTTTTTAACAGCACCCATCAAGTCTTGCTGGCTATGGATGAAGGCTGTCTTACGCCGCTCTTATTGCGTTATTTTGAACTGCGTTTGCTGGCTGAACTTGGCTATACTCCAGTTCTGGAGCGCTGTGTGGGCTGCGGTTCGACCGGGGTCGGTGAAGGCTTTTTCAAGCTTGCCGAAGGCGGCCTGCTATGCCGGGAGTGCGCCCGGCAAGAAGGCGGAGTGATTGTCATCAAGCCGGACAACCTGGCCCTCCTGCGCCTGTTGTTGAATTCATCTCCGCAGGTGGTGCAGAAGGTGCGCAGCAATCCCCATAGCCTGGAGCAGTTGGAGCAATTCCTGGAAAAATACCTGGAGTATCATCTGGAACGGCGATTTGTGATGAAAAATACCATCCGCTTCCTGAAGAAAAATTTGATTGTCAACGGTTGATAAAAGCATGGTGCGGTTTTATTTGCGGGACTTTTGGGAAATGCTAAATTTAACCGTTGACATTGACAAGGCCCAGGCCGGTTGTTAAACTTAATAAATGATTTCAAGCGCATATTTCGCAAGGATGGGGAAGAGTACAAAGAGCGCTGTCTTTATAGAGAGCCGGGGCAGCTGGAAGCCGGCAGGGCAGTCTTTGGAAGGCGCTCCGGAGCGTCGGGAGGAAAACCGCTCCAGGTGAGTAAAACCCGAAAAAACAGAGGTGGGCTTTTAGCCAACCAGGGTGGAACCGCGGGTAATAATACTCGTCCCTGTTTTAAGGGGCGGGTTTTTTGTTTTAATTTAATGGAACAGGAGGAGTTGCCAATGAATTTTCAGGAGATCATTCTTCGTCTTGAAAAATTCTGGGGCCAGCAGGGCTGTATCATTCAGCAGCCCTATGATGTGGAGAAAGGCGCCGGCACGATGAATCCGGCTACCTTTTTGCGCAGCCTGGGGCCAGAACCGTGGAATGTGGCCTATGTTGAACCATCCCGCCGGCCGACTGACGGACGTTACGGCGAAAACCCCAACCGCCTGCAGCACTATTATCAATACCAGGTCATACTCAAGCCATCACCGGACAACGTTATCGAACTGTACCTGGATAGTCTGCGCGACCTGGGCATAGATCCTGATCATCACGACATCAGACTGGTAGAGGACAACTGGGAATCACCCACCCTGGGCGCCTGGGGCCTGGGCTGGGAAATCTGGCTGGACGGCATGGAGATTACGCAGTTCACTTATTTTCAGCAGTGCGGCGGCTACGATTGCCACCCGGTCTGTGCGGAGATAACCTATGGCTTGGAGCGCATAGCCATGTACATTCAAAATAAGGAAAGTGTGTATGATATTGAATGGGTGGAAGGCATCACCTATGCCGACGTGCACCATCAGGGCGAAGTCGACCACTCCCATTACAATTTCGAAATAGCCGATGTTGAATCCCTCAGCGCCATGTTCAGCATCTGCGAAAAAGAAGCGCTTCATGTGGCCGCGCATCATCTGGTTCTGCCGGCCTATGATTATGTTTTGAAATGCTCCCACCTGTTCAATCTTCTGGATGCCAGGGGAGCCATCAGCGTCACCGAACGGACCGGATATATAGCCCGGGTGCGCAATTTAGCCCGTACCGTGGCCGGCGAATATCTTAAGCAGCGCAAAGCCCTGGGCTATCCGTTGCTCAAGGATCCTGAACTGCGTCGCCGCATATTGGCTGAAGAGGAGGTGGGTTAGACTATGAACCGAGATTTATTGTTGGAAATTGGAGTGGAAGAGATCCCCTCCGCCTATATGACTCAAACCCTGGAGAATCTCCGCAGCCTGGCGGTAAAAAGCCTGGCAGAAAACCGCTTGTCTCACGGGGAGATTAAAACCATGGGTACGCCAAGGCGCCTGGTTTTGCTGATCCCATCCCTGGCTGAGCGGCAGAGCGATGCGGTGGTGCAAAACCGCGGACCCAGAAAAAGCGCGGCTTTCGATCAGTCCGGAAACCCCACCAAGGCCGGACTCGGTTTCGCCCGTTCCCAAGGGTTCGACATCAGCCAGCTGACCACAATCGAAGCGGATGGAGTAGAATATGTGGCCGCGGTGCGCCGGGAAGAGGGCCAAGCTGCAGCGCAAATACTGCCAGAATTGTTGACGGAGATTATTCAGGCCATTCCTTTCCCGCGCTCGATGCGCTGGGGTTATTACCAGACCCGTTTTGCCCGTCCCATTCGCTGGCTGTTGTGTCTGCTGGACTCGGAAGTAATACCCTTGACTATAGAGAATATCGACAGTTCCAGAATCACTTACGGACACAGATTCCTTTCCCAAGGCCCCCTGGCGGTAAAGGATGTAGAGGATTATTTCGCCCAATTAGAGGCCCATTATGTCATCCTTGATCAGGACCGGCGTAGCCAGATGATCTGGCGGCAGGTCGAACAGGCCGCTGCGGCTGCAGGCGGAAAGCCTATGGAAAACGCTGAACTTCTGGAAGAAGTGAATTTCCTGGTGGAATACCCCACCGCCTTTTTCGGCGGTTTTTCCCCGGCTTACCTGGATGTTCCTGCCGAGGTTCTGACCACCTCCATGATAGAACACCAGAGATATTTCCCGGTGTTTGACCGGGAGGGCCAGCTTCTGCCGGGGTTTATAGGGGTAAGAAACGGCACCGATTTTGATCTGGAAACCGTCATCGCCGGCAATCAGCGGGTGTTGAAAGCGCGTCTTGAAGATGCCCTGTTTTTCTGGCGTGAAGACACCAAAAAACCGATTCAGGACTTCGTTCCCGGTCTGGCCAATGTGATGTTTCACGAGCGTCTGGGAAGTGTTCTGGACAAGGTGGGGCGATTACAGGCCCTGGCCGTATTCTGCGGAGTTGAGGCCGGTTTGAGTACGGAGCAGAAACTTGACCGGGCCGCTTTTCTGTGTAAAGCCGACCTGTTGAGCAACATGGTTTATGAATTCCCTGAACTGCAAGGGGTTATGGGGCGTTATTACGCGGTTTTGAGCCAGGAAGACCAGGAAGTTGCGGATGCCATTCTCGAACATTATCTGCCCCGTTTTGCCGGAGATAAAATTCCGGCTACCCAGACCGGACTGGGGATCAGCCTGGCGGAAAAGATCGACAATCTGGTAGGCTGTTTTGCCCTGAATATCAAACCCACCGGTTCCCAGGACCCTTATGCCTTGCGCCGCCAGGCTATCGGCCTGGTGAATATCATCCTCGAGGCCCGGTTGAAGCTGGATTTGACCAGGCTGCTGGATCAGGCCTATCAGGGATTCAAGGCCTTTAAGCTGGAGAACACATCAGCGCAGACCACGGCGGATTTAATGGATTTCATCCGGCAGAGGATGCGCGGTGTTCTGCTGGAAAAAGGCTATTCATATGATGTTATAGACGCAGTGCTGGCGGCGCCCAACCCTGATCTGTACGACATCTTAACCCGGGTAGACGCCATTCAAGGCGCCAAAGCGGAGGCCTATTGCACCGATTTGATGGTGGTCTTCAACCGCGCTCACAACCTGTCCCGCAAAGCCGACCCCGAGGTGGATTTTGACGAAAAGAATTTGATCGATGCCAGTGAGATGACGCTCTACCAGCAATTGCTGGATATCAGCGGCACTTTTGCCGCCGCCATGGCAGACCAGCGGTATAAAGCCGCCATAGAAATGATAGCCAGCCTGCGCCCCAGCCTGGACCAATTTTTTGAAGCGGTAATGGTGATGGTGGATGACGACAAAGTGCGACAGGCCCGTTTGGGTTTGCTTAATGAAATTGCCAAATTGTGTCAGCAAGTGGCGGATTTCACAAAAATAGTACAATAAAAAGTGTCTGCCAAACAGGATTTTTTTCTTGTATATAGTATATATAATTTATGTCGTAATACCCAAACAGTATAGCATAATTGGGTGGTGCACGTATGGAATTAAATGAGAGACAAGAGAAAATCCTGCAGATTGTTAAAGAACACGAACCTATTACGGGGGAAAGGATCGCAGAGATCCTGTCCGTAACCCGTGCGGCCTTGCGTCCTGATTTGGCGGTTTTGACTATGTCCGGCTTTTTGGAAGCCAAACCGAGGGTAGGCTATACCTACAAAACCGAAGGCGTAGAAAATGAAATGCGCCGCATACTCAATCAATACCGGGTCAAGGACATAAAATCACGCCCGGTGGTGATGAAAGAGACCTGCAGCATCTATGACGCCATTGTGACCCTGTTTATTGAAGACACCGGCACTATCTACATTGTGGACAGTTCCAACTTCTTAACCGGAGTGGTGTCGCGCAAGGATTTCCTCAAAACCACTCTGGGCCAGGCAGACATTCATAAGATGCCGGTCAGCGTGATCATGACCCGCATGCCCAATATTGTCACTACCACCATGGATGAAACCGTGGTGGATGCGATTAAGAAAATTGTGGAGCAGGAAATAGACAGCATGCCGGTGGTCAAGTGTTTTATTAACAACGAGGGTGAAGAGAAACTGGAAGTAGTGGGGAAAATATCAAAAACTAATATCGCCAGGTTATTCCTCGACCTGGCTGGTAAACGACGTGAGGGGGGGTAAACTTTGGTAAACCATTTGCCAGGGGTTTACATTGTATCGGATTCCATAGGAGAAACTGCTGAGATGGTGGTCCGGGCGGCCGCCAGCCAGTTTAATTCGGGTACCATGGAGATCAGACGGGTTCCCAACATTTCGGATTGTGACACCCTTGATGAAGTGGTGCATCAGGCCGCTAGCAACCATTTTTTAGTGGCCTACACCCTGGTGGTGGATGAACTGGCCGCACACCTCCGTCAAGAAGCTGAACGCTATGGGGTAACCTGCGTGGATATCTTAAGCCCGATGATAGAAGCCTTTAAACAGATCAGCCATATAGCACCCCGACGGGAGCCCGGCCTGTTGCGCAAGGTGGATGAAATGTACTACCGGCGCATTGAGGCGGTTGAGTTCGCGGTGCGCTATGACGACGGCAAGGATCCGCGCGGCATAGAAATGGCTGATATAGTGCTGGTAGGGGTTTCCAGGACATCGAAAACCCCGCTTTCCATGTATCTGGCTCATAAACGCATCAAAGTGGCCAATGTCCCGCTGGTGCCCGAAGTCAATCCACCGGAGGAGCTGTATAAAGCGGAAAGGGGCAAGGTCATCGGTCTGACCATACACCACGAGCAGTTGAATCATATCCGCACGGAACGCTTGAAGACCCTGGGCTTGAAAGGGCAGGCCAATTACGCCCACCCCAGCCGTATTGACGAAGAGCTGGATTTTGCCCATAGAATCATGAAGAAACTGGGATGCCCCGTGATTGACGTAACCAACCGGGCAGTGGAGGAAACCTCCAGCAAAATTCTGGAGATATATTATCGCAGGATCAGCAACATATGAGGGATTAATATGATTTGGGAGGGTCAGTGATGTCTGGCAAAAAGTATATCTACCTGTTTGAAGAAGGCAACTCGGACATGCGTATGATCTTGGGGGGGAAAGGCGCCAACCTGGCGGAGATGACCAGGATAGACCTTCCGGTCCCTCCGGGTTTTACCATTACAGCCGAGGCCTGCAACGAGTATGCGGCCGCAGGGGAGCAATTACCCCCCGGGCTTTTGGCGGGTGCTGCTGGAGCTATGCAGACCCTGGAAGAGAAAACCGGCAAGATATTCGGCAGCAGGGAAAATCCCTTGCTGGTGTCGGTGCGTTCCGGAGCGGCAGTCTCCATGCCGGGCATGATGGACACCATCTTAAACCTGGGCTTGAACGACCAGACCGTACAGGGCCTGGCGGCATTAACCGGGGATATGCGCTTTGCATACGATTGCTACCGGCGTTTTATACAGATGTTCAGCAATGTTGTCCTGGATGTGGAGCACCACCTGTTTGACAATATCGTTGAAAAATACAAGCGCAAATTGAGCCTGATCTTCGATTACGAGATACCCGCGGCCGAGTTGCAGAACATTATAAATGACTACAAAAACCTGGTGAGGATGGAAAAAGGCTTTGATTTTCCCCAGGATGTCAATGAACAGCTGGCCCGGGCTATCGAGGCGGTATTTCAATCCTGGAACAACCAGCGCGCTATTGTATACCGGCGCTTGAATAAGATCCCGGATTCACTGGGAACGGCAGTAAATATCCAGAGCATGGCCTTCGGCAACATGGGTCTGGATTGCGGAACCGGGGTGGCTTTTACCCGCAACCCCTCCACCGGGGAGCGGGAATTATACGGAGAATTTTTGATCAATGCCCAGGGAGAAGACGTGGTGGCCGGCATCCGCACCCCTACTCCCATAGCCAGATTAAAAGATGAGCTGCCCGGAGTATACCAGCAATTTGTGGACACCTGCATGAAACTGGAGCGCCATTACCGCGATATGCAGGATATAGAGTTCACCGTGGAAAAGGGCAAGCTTTATATGCTGCAGACCCGCAA
>NZ_DCEA01000120.1:18297-21278 GCF_002316705.1 Syntrophomonas sp. UBA1041 | reverse complement strand
GGCAAGCGCACCGCCAAAGCCTCGGTCAAAGTGGCTGTGGATATGGTCAACGAAGGACTGATCACCATTGAAGAAGCATTATTGAGGGTTGACGCCGAACAGATCAACCAGCTCCTGCACCGCCAGATAGACAGCAGCTTCAAGGTGGAGCCAATCGCCACCGGCTTGCCGGCTTCTCCCGGAGCAGCCAGCGGCAAAGTCCTGTTCGATGCCGATCAGGCGCAAAAACAGGGCGAGGCTGGTGACAAGGTGGTTTTGGTGCGCAGTGAGACCACTCCGGACGATATTCACGGCATCATATTTGCCCAGGGGATATTAACCTCGCGGGGGGGCATGACCTCGCATGCCGCGGTAGTGGCCAGAGGTATGGGCAAACCGTGTGTATGCGGCTGTGAAGCCATCAAGATCGATGCTGACCAGGGATGTTTCGCGGTGAACGGCCTGATCATCAAAGAAGGAGACACTATAACGATCGACGGGGCTACCGGCAATGTCATGCTGGGAGAGGTTCCCATGATCGAACCCACCCTTTCAAAAGAATTTGAAACCCTTTTAGCCTGGGCTGATGAACATAAAAGACTGGCGGTAAGAGCCAATGCGGACACCCCCGAGGACGCGGCCAAAGCCCGCCAATTCGGGGCTACCGGGATCGGGCTGTGCCGCACCGAGCACATGTTCATGGCCCCGGACAGACTTCCGGTGGTGCAGGAGATGATAATGGCGGAGAGCCTGGCCGACCGGGAAAAGGCCTTGCGCAAACTATTGCCTTTCCAGCGCGAGGATTTCTATGGCATATTAAAGGCCATGTCGCCCTATCCGGTCACAGTGCGGCTCCTGGATCCGCCCTTGCATGAGTTCCTGCCCGACCGGGAAGCCCTCCTGGTGGAAATCGTGGAGATGAAACATCAGGGCATCACTGACAGACGTCTGCTGGACAAAGAAGATCTGCTCAAGAAAATACATAGCCTCTCCGAGGCCAATCCCATGCTGGGGCATCGCGGCTGCCGCCTGGGTCTTACCTACCCCGAGATCTATCGCATGCAGGTGCGGGCTATTTTCGAAGCCCTGGTGTTGTTGAAAAAAGAAAACATCTCTACCTGTGTGGAAATCGAGATACCGCTGGTCATCGACCAGTCCGAACTGGCCATATTAAAAGAGGAAATTACCGCGGTGCATGCTGAGGTAAGCCAGGAGTCCGGTTTAGAACTGGAATACATGTTGGGGACTATGCTGGAACTGCCCCGGGCCTGTGTAATGGCAGACGAATTGGCGGTGGACGCCGAGTTCTTCTCCTTCGGCACCAACGATTTGACTCAGACCACCCTGGGATTCAGCCGCGATGACGCGGAGGGCAAGTTTATCCCGGTGTATCTTGATAAAAAGATTTTAAAAGACAATCCCTTTGCGGTACTGGACCGCAAAGGGGTAGGATCCTTGATGAGATTGGCAGTGGAGAAGGCCAGGAAGACCCGGCCCGATATCCTTATGGGCATCTGCGGAGAGCACGGCGGGGAACCCAGTTCGGTGGAATTCTGCCACATCATCGGTCTGGATTATGTGAGTTGCTCCCCTTATCGGATACCAGTGGCCAGATTAGCGGCCGCCCAGGCGGCTATAAGTGGAGCGGGATTGGGACAGAAGTAAGACTAATTCATAAAATCAAAGCATAAGACGGGGGAAGCTGGAATGGCTTCCCTTATTTTAATGAATGGCACGCATTAGCATTGAAATTGTATATAAAACGCGATACAATGGATGCGATAATATTGGAGGTGAGCACTATGGCTAAATCAGAAACATTGCACATTCGTGTTGAAGCTTCTGTTAAAGCTGGTGTTGAGGCTACCCTCAAAACATTGGGGCTTTCAACCGCGGAAGCGATCAATATATTTCTTCATCAAGTTATTCTTGTAGGCGGGTTACCGTTTGAGGTTAAAAATCCTCAGTACAACGCCGAAACACTTGCCGCTATGCAGGAAGCTCGTGATATCGCAGCTGGCAAAATCCCGGCCAAAAGCTATAATAGCGTAGCAGAGCTGATGGAGGATTTGAACAGCGATGATGAAGATTAACAGAACCTCTCGTTTCAAGAAAGAATTTAGGCTTATGATGAAGCGAGGTTTTGATTCTAAACCCTTTGAATATGTGATTGGCGAATTAATCAATGGACGACCACTAGCACAAAAATACAATGACCATGCATTGAAAGGCAGCTTGGAAGGTTTTAGAGAATGTCATATACAACCGGACTGGCTGCTGATTTATATCATAGAAAACGACGTTCTAACTCTTACGCTCACCCGTACAGGTACTCATGCAGATTTATTTAAGAAATAATGGAAATAGATTTGTGTTCGATTAATAGGAATTTTCAGGAGAATTATTTATGAATCGTGTCGGTCGGCTCTGCTTAATTGTGTTTGCAATTGTTTTGGGCGGTATATCAGGATATGTGCTATTGCCTGGCTTTGAGATTATTAAAATACTTATATTCGCCTTAATCTGCCTTGTATTAGGTGAAGTGTTTTATCAAATTGATAAGCGGATATCGAAAAAATAAATCCAAAGCGTTCCATAATGTGAAATCAGTAAGTGACAAGGGGACAGGGTTATTGACACTAGTGTGACGATGACCCCGTCCCCTTCTCACTCCACCCGATATTTTTTGTGCTCAACATGTCGAGCATCGTAAAAGCAGGCTTGGTATTATGTAGATATGAAGGAGGAGCTAATGTTACACCAATTAAATCATGTGATTGACTACATTGAAGAGCATTTAACTGAGGACCTGTCCCTTGAAATCATTTCTGAGTATGCCGGGGTTTCTGAGTATCACTTTAGAAAGATATTTTTTTATCTTTCAGGGTTGACCCTTAGTGAATATATCAAAAACAGAAAATTGTCGGAAGCGAGTATGGATTTATTGCATGGAAAAAAAGTAACGGACGTTGCTTTGAAATATGGTTATCAGTCCATGGACG
>NZ_DCEA01000120.1:15074-18054 GCF_002316705.1 Syntrophomonas sp. UBA1041 | reverse complement strand
GGCATAAGTAAGTCGTTTCCCAAACTTTCATTCGTAATCACCGTCAAAGGAGGAAGTAGTATGGAATTTAGAATTGAAGACAAACCGGCCTTTAATTTAGTCGGGGTAAGCAAACGTGTCCCTATGCAATTTGAAGGCGTCAATAACGAGATTGTAAAGCTTGCAGAAAGTATAACGGACGAACAAAAAGAAGAAATGCATTCTCTTCAAAATATTGAACCTTATGAGATCGTTAATGCTTCTTATGAGGCAGACGCTAATTTCCTAAAAGAAGAAGGAGATTTAACTCATCTGATAGGCATTTTAACGACTGAAAATCAGGTAAGTGATCTATTGGAAAAGGTGCCGGTCGAAGCTTATACTTGGGCAATATTCCCAAATGAAGGCCCATTTCCTTCTGCGTTACAAAAAACAATGGCAACAGTATATTCAGAATGGCTACCCTCTTCCAATTATGAAGTAATCAATGCCCCTGCTTTTTCCTTTACTAAAATGGATAAAGACAAAAAAGAGTACGCTTATAGTGAAGTTTGGATTCCTGTTCGGAAGAAATGTTCTATAAAAGGATAGGGCAAAACAGCTTGGTTAACGGCTATCAAATCAAGGAAAACAGCGTATATATTGACGCGGTTGTCGATACACGCCAGGATTATGGCTGGTTATTGTAGGCTGGACAAACATATTGACCTTAAAAAGGAAGTCCGCCGTGGAGATGGCGTTTTTTGCTGGTTATATATAGGTGAAATGGCTTGCATTTTCAGCAAGGCGTGCCTTCGGCAAATGCTCCTTGCGATTATGAACTCCATGTTTTATACGCAATGACTTCACTCTTCCGTAAGTCAAGTTGTAAAGGTAATGAAATTTGCTTGGAATAGTGATTGGTCTATTTTGATAGCTGCCGCACAGGCCGCGCTGAAAGGCGAAATACCAATCGAAATAGAACTTGAAATAGTTAATGGCATATGTTATCTTCTTAAGAGAAAATTTTATATTTTGAGGTTTATAGGGTTCCGCAGTTTTGGGTAAAGAACTGGTCTGGACCGAGATAAAACGCACAGTCATCTGTGTTCACGGAAGGATAAAAGCCTGGGAGATATTACAAGTATCTTCCGGGCCTTTTTACTTTAAATTAATGACAGGAGTGAAGAACATGAAATGGGTATTCTTGGTTATAGCAGGACTTTTGGAAGTAGCCTGGGCTATAGGCTTGAAATATACTCACGGTTTTACCAAGCTTGGGCCGAGTATATTAACCGTAATGGGAATGATAGCAAGCTTTTATTTCTTATCATTGGCATTGCGAAGTCTTCCCTTAGGGACAGCTTATGCTATTTGGACAGGAATCGGCGCAGTTGGCACTGTGATATTGGGAATCGTTCTTTTCAGAGAACCGGCTGACCTCATAAGGTTAATTTGTATTGGATTTATATTAATCGGGATTATAGGATTGAAAATATCATCTGCTCATTAATCAATTTGCATTTCAAAAGTGTTTCATAACCATGAAAAATGTTGATTGGCATATTTTGCCGACATTCGCACCGGCCAGTTTCAATAAGCAATAGCCAGAACACAGACCCCGGCGGGTCAAGACGGCGTCTTGGCCCGTCTTTTCTCGCGCATGGGGGGAATTCTTGAAAAACCAAAGGGTAGGCCGCTTATGCGCAAGCCGGCGGGGACGTTTCTGGCTTGCCCGGGAGAGCCCGGGTACGACAAAGTAATAAAGGATTCGCCTGGGTGATTGTAGTATTACTAGCACATAATTATGAAGAGATAATTCGAGTTGATTTTCAAGGGGGTGTATGGCGTATGATCCGTGAGGAAATCGAAAAGCGGGAAAATTCCTGGTTAGGTCCACATGCCATGCTGGCTGTCAATTCATGGGGGCGAATCAGGAGCGAACCACCCGATCCCATAAGGACCTGTTTTATGGTTGATCGCGACCGGGTGGTGCATTCCAAATCTTTCCGCCGCTTAAAACACAAGACCCAGGTTTTTATCGCCCCGCGGGGAGACCATTACCGCAGCCGTTTAACCCATACCCTGGAGGTCAATCAGATCGCCAAGACCATCGGCGCCGGGTTGAACCTTAACATCGATCTGATCGAGGCCATGGCTCTGGCGCATGATGTGGGGCATACCCCTTTTGCCCATGCCGGTGAAGAGATACTCAACCAGCTGCTGCCCGGGGGATTTCGACACAATGAAAACAGCATCCGCGTTCTGACCCGGGTTGAGCAGCACCGCCGGGGACCGGGGCTGAATCTGTCCCGGGAGGTATTGGACGGGGTTTTACACCACAGCGGCTACGGCGGGCAGGCGCATCTGGCCAGTACCGCAGAAGGCCGGGTTATTCGCCTCAGTGATAAAATCGCCTATGTGCAGCACGATATTGACGACAGTATCCGCGGAGGGCTCTTATCCTTGCAGGATCTGCCCCGGCAGTTCATCGATGTTCTTGGCAGCAGCCACAGCCAGCGGATTGCCACCCTGGTGATTGATACCATAGAATACAGCCTGAGCCGGTTAAAGCCCGGAGAGGTTCCGCTTATTGAGCCTTCACCGCCGGTAGAGGAGGCCTTGCGCGGTTTGAGGCAATTCATGTTCGAGGCTATTTATAATGGATCGGTGTGCCTTGCGGAACGCAAACGGGCCGGCTTTGTGATAGAGCACCTCTACAGCTACTTCCTCAAAAATCCGCTGCGCATGACTCCGCTGTACTTGGAGATTGCTGAGCAGGAGGGCTTGGAAAGAGCGGTGGCCGACTATATTGCAGGGATGAGCGATGAATACTGCATCAGTATTTTCGAAAATGTATATGTACCCAGGTCGCTGGTGCCGGATCAGTTCAAGATATTTTCCGGGGATGACATAGTAGATTAGCTTTAGGCAAATTTCGCTATAATTAGGCAGGATTTTGAAGGTGAACAGAGAATATAGGTGACACTATGGGTACTTATTATGATGAAAATGTACTATC
>NZ_DCEA01000120.1:0-14917 GCF_002316705.1 Syntrophomonas sp. UBA1041 | reverse complement strand
GAAATCAACCACCGCATCGATATCCTGGATGTGGTATCAGAATCAGTGAAATTGAGCCGTAAGGGCGACCGCTACTGGGGCTTGTGCCCTTTCCATGCGGAGAAGACCCCGTCTTTCAGTGTCACCCCGGGGAAAAATATGTTTTACTGTTTCGGCTGCCACGCCGGGGGCAATCTTTTCACCTATGTCATGAAGCGGGACGGGCTGGAATTTCCGGAAGCGGTGCAGCTGCTGGCCAGCCGGGCTGGAGTTCAACTGCAGAGTACCCAGTTTAATAAAGGAGTGGACCGCTTTAAAAGGGTGGTGGAGGTCAATAAGGCTGCTGCCGCCTGGTTCCAGGGGGGATTGGAAGAGGCGAGCGCGGCTAAAGCCAGGCAATACCTGTTGAAAAGGCGGCTGGACGAGGAGACCGTAAAGCGTTTTCAGGTCGGCTACGCCCCCAACGAATGGAACCGGGTTTCAAATTATCTGCTGGGAAAAGGATTTGATCAGGAATGGGTTAAAGAATCCGGGCTGATTAAACGTAATAAAAGTGGAGATGCTTATTACGATCTCTTCAGGGATCGCATAATTTTCCCAATATTTGATTATCAGGGCAATATAGTGGGCTTCGGGGGCCGTATCCTTGAAGATCAAGTACCCAAGTACCTCAACACCCCGGAAACCGAGGTTTATGTAAAACGCCATCATCTCTATGGCCTCTACCAGGCCAGGGAGGCTGTCCGCAAAGAAAACCAGGTCATACTGGTGGAAGGATATATGGACTGTCTGAAGCTGCACCAGCATGGCGTCAATTATGCAGTAGCCTCGCTGGGGACCGCTTTAACCAGAGAACAAACCCAACTGCTCAGGCGTTACGCGGAGAATGTGCTGGTGTTGTATGACGGTGATGAAGCCGGTCAGAGAGAAACCTTGAGAGCAGTCGAATTGCTGGCTGAACAGGGCTTTAATGTTGAGGTCCTGACACTTCCGGCAGGACAAGATCCCGATGATTTTCTGGATGAACACGGAAAAGAGGAATTCCTGCAATATATCCAGAATAATAGAGTGAGTTATATTGAATTTAAGGTAAAAAGGTCTATAGCTGCAGAAAATTCGCTGAATTTGCAGGCCAAAATCAGAGTCATAAATGCGGTTAAAGATGATATCAAGAGTCTGGAGAGCGGTATTTTACGCGACAATTATACTAAGATGTTATCCAGACTATTAAAAATAGAAGAAAACTTAATATTGAAAGAGATTGAGGGCCATACCGGGCCAAGAAAGCAATATCTCAAGAATAAAAGTCCAGTAAACAGGGATAATATACAGTACGGAAATTATAGTATGGAAGAGAAAATACTGGCAAATATGCTGCATAACCGGGATATTGCGGAAATTATAGCCTCAAATATTGGATTAGAATGTTTTTCTTCCAGGCATTACAATCGCCTGGCCGCCATATGTTATGAAATGTACGGCTTTTCAGGAACCCACTCTTTGGAATTGCAGCAAGCCGTACAGGGCGAAGGCCTGGAAGCATTGTTGGCCCGGCTGGATATAAGATGGGACGAAGGATTTCGCTTAAACGATGCCGAATTATGGTACTTTATCCGCGGTGTTCAGCGCCAGCGGTACAGAGCCCGATGGAGGAACTTGCATCAACGGTTGGAACATCTTCGCAATGATGGAGGATTTCATACTGTTTTGCGTTTGATATTAGATCTAGATACATTCCTACACCAAACCCGGGAAGGGGGGATACAATGAAAATGGACCGAAAATTAGCGGACGCGGTCGGTGTTTTAGCCGAAAAAGGCAAAAAGAAGAAAAACCTTACCTATGATGAAATCATCGATGACTTACAGGGTTTTAACCTGGAGTCTGATAATATGGATGACATTCTTGAACATCTCCAATCTCTGGGTATTGGTGTTGGATCCGAATCCGAACTAGAGGGCGAAGAAGAGCTGGAAAGCGAAAGCCTGGAAACCGAGGAAATCACGGTGCCGGACGGCATTGAGATAGATGATCCGGTACGCATGTACCTTAAAGAAATTGGCCGGGTGAGGCTGCTGTTGGCGGAAGAGGAAATTGATCTGGCTCAACGTATTGAAGCCGGGGATGAAGAAGCCAAGCGGCAGCTGGTAGAGGCCAATCTCAGACTGGTGGTCAGCATCGCCAAGCGCTACGTGGGCCGGGGCATGCTTTTCCTGGATCTCATTCAGGAAGGCAACCTGGGTTTGATGAAAGCCGTCGAAAAGTTCGATTACCGTAAGGGTTATAAGTTCAGTACTTATGCCACCTGGTGGATCAGGCAGGCGATAACCCGGGCTATTGCCGATCAGGCCCGCACTATCCGGATTCCAGTGCATATGGTGGAAACCATAAACAAGCTCTCCAGGGTGCAGCGCAATTTATTGCAGACCCTGGGCCGGGAACCTACCCCGGGCGAAGTGGCAGAGGAGATGGATATCCCGGTAGACCGGGTCATAGAGATCATGAAAGTGGCTCAGGAACCGGTGTCACTGGAAACACCGATTGGAGAAGAAGACGACAGTCATCTGGGTGATTTTATCACTGACGAAGACGCTGAGTCCCCTGAAGAATCAGCTTCTTTCGTGCTGTTGCGCGAGCACCTGGATGGCATTTTAAATACTTTGACTGACCGCGAAGAAAAGGTATTGCGTTTGCGGTTTGGCCTGGATGACGGCCGCCCGCGCACCCTGGAGGAAGTTGGCCAGGAGTTTGGCGTCACCCGCGAACGCATCCGGCAGATTGAAGCCAAGGCATTGCGCAAGCTCAGGCATCCGTCCCGCAGCAAAAAGCTGAAAGACTATATCGAATAGTCTCAGCCCGCGGTTGACAACTGCCTGATGGCAATATATAATAATTCCTGTTGGGATGATCCTCGATAGCTCAACGGTAGAGCATCCGGCTGTTAACCGGAGGGTTGTAGGTTCGAATCCTACTCGGGGAGCCAAAGACTATCACAGGCGGCAACCGAAAAGGGAACCGCCTTTTGTATGCCCCACATTGGCCGGGGGAAAGCTGAAAACAAAACAGGTCTTAAAATAGGCCGGAGCGCGATTATTTTCCTTGACCTTTGTATGGATATTTTATATACTAACTCTTGCGGGGTTGCCGCACCACGGGCCTATAGCTCAGTTGGTAGAGCTACCGGCTCATAACCGGTTGGTCCCAGGTTCGAGTCCTGGTAGGCCCACCATATTAGACGTAAGACGTCGGAAACGGTAAGCGTATTATATTCGAAGTTGAGGACCCTATTCCGATAACCGGCGGATGACATCTGTTCAGTGGTTAGACATCAGATTTTGGGAATGGATATCCAAGCTAATTTATTTATCCCGACGTCCGCTTCCCGATGCCTGACGACTGTTATGGCCCCTTGGTCAAGCGGTTAAGACACCGGCCTTTCACGCCGGTAACAGGGGTTCGAGTCCCCTAGGGGTCACCAGGGCGATTAGCTCAGTTGGGAGAGCACCTGCCTTACAAGCAGGGGGTCGGCAGTTCGAGCCTGTCATCGCCCACCATAGCAAACTGGAGGAGCCGCGAATATTCGCGGCTCTTTTTGCCTCTCCACAGTCTTCTCTTCTTTATATCTGGACTCTGACCCGCAATATGTATAGAATTGACTCAAGCTCAGAAAAATCCACGACCAGAATTTACCGGTTATATCAGCTTCCCGGAACCGAAACCGGGGGGCGGGGATAATGCGGCAAAAATCAGGCTTTAGCTACCCGGGGCCACTTGGAACCCATAGCTTTGAATATGGAAGTTGCGATGATATCACGCTTTTGCTCAACCTGCCCTTGCCCTGCTGCTGATTAAATCAGGGCTTTAATGAAAAAATAAAGGCAGCGAGATGGAATTAAGCGCTTTAAGCCGGTCTCTGTCCGGATCGGGCCGGGCTGATATAAGAAGGTGCACTGATGAAGGATAATGTGGTCAAAAACATATCGGACTCATTCCGGATAAACTCGGTAGAGGCTATTGCCGAGGCTTTTGCCGGTGAATTGGAGCGGGCTTTACACAACCGGCCCAGTTCATTGAAAATCCTGCCTTCCTATCTGTCATCACCCACTGGTCAGGAACGGGGCGAGTATATAGCAGTCGATTTGGGCGGCACCAATGTCCGGGTTATGGCGGTTTCCCTTCTGGGGCAAGGCCGTAGCATTATAACCAAACAGATCAGCCGCCCTTTGGCAGATGCCGGGCAGGGCTACGATTTGACTGCTGCTGCCAGCACCGGCAGGGATATGTTCGCTTTTATAGCCGGGCTGGTTGAAGAAGTGCGGCTTGAAGGGCAGAGTTATAAGCTGGGACTGACATTTTCCTATCCGATGCAGCAGGATGCGGTTGATAAAGCCCGTCTGTTGGAGTGGACCAAAGAGATCAAAACCAGCGCCACCGTAGGGCGGGATATCAAATTAATGTTGACTGAAGCCCTGGAGGGGCGCGGCCTGTACCCTATCATGCCAACTGCCATCATCAATGACACAGTTGCCGCCTTTATGGCTGGAGCCTACTCTGAACCCGCGGTCTGCGCCGGATCGATATGCGGCACCGGACACAACACCTGTTATTGTGAACCATCTCTTTATACGCCGTCTGGTCTGCCGATGATCGTCAACATTGAAGCCGGCAATTTTGCAGCGGTACCGGAGAACTTTTATGACCGGCGTTTGGACAGCCAAAGCCTTGATCCGGGCAAACAGCGCCTGGAAAAAATGGTTTCCGGGAAATACATGGGAGAATTGTTTCGCCTGGTCTTTCTCGATCTGCTGGATCAACAGATTCTGCCTTCCCCGTATGGAGGCCAAAACTGTATCAATCAGCCGTTTATGTTGGGCGCCGAGGTGCTCAGCTGGTTGAGAGCGGACGCCCCCCTGGCGAGGAAACAGCTGGATGACTGGCTGTGCCAGCAGGGCTTTCCCCATTATCGGGATCAAGATATTGCCATGCTGAAAGCGGCGGGGCATGCTATTATAGACCGGGCCGTACAACTGATTGCGGCCAGCTACTTGGCGGTAACCGAAAGATCAAGGCAATTAAAGCAAGGCCAGGCCGTGGCGGTGGATGGCAGCGTGTTCCTGAAGCTCCCCGGTTTTGCAGCGGCAGTGGAGAAGCTGATCAATCAACACCGGGAAGGATATCCTGCTGTTGCGTTGATACCCGTCGCCAATGGCTCAAGTCTGGGAGCGGCTGTAGCCGCAGCCCAGGAAGGGCGGTCAACGTAAGTCGTAAGCTGATGGGAGGCTCGCTTATGCACATTAAACTACCCGATCATATTGAACATGTTCTGAATGAGCTTCGGAATCAGGGTTTTCAGGCAGCTGTAGCGGGGGGAGCGGTGCGGGATCTGCTTATGGACCGCTCCCCCCGGGATTTTGACGTGGTCTGTTCCGCTGAAGCCGGTGAGGTGGCGAGGCTGTTTGAAAAGACCCTTCCTATCGGTATAAAACATGGGACTACAGTGGTCATGGTGGGCGATAATCGGGTCGAGGTCACCAGCTGCCGGGGGAGTGGTGCAGGTGGCGGCTGGGCTGTGCGGCTGCAGGAGGATTTGCTGCACCGGGATTTTACCGTCAATGCCATGGCTATTGACGGCAGCGGCGCACTTATCGATCCCTGGGGAGGCCGGCAGGATATTGCCGCCAGGTTGATCAGGGCGCCTGAAAACCAGGCCGGAGAGCGCTTCCGCGAAGATCCCCTGCGCATGCTGCGGGCGGTTAGACTGGCTGCGGTTCTGGATTTTCGACTGGATGACAGTTTGAGCCCCGCCATGGAAGAATGTTTGGACTTGATAGACAGTGTTGCTGCGGAGAGAATCAAAGAAGAGTTGGCTGCTATTCTGGTATCGGAGCACCCCGCCAGGGGCCTGCGGCTTATGGTTGAAACCGGTCTGATGCAACGAATCATCCCTGAGGTGATGGCCATGGTAGGGTTTGAACAGCACAACCCGGCCCATATCAATGATGTGTTCAATCATTCCCTGGCGGTAGTGGAGAATGTGCCTGCACAGCTGGAAATCCGTTTGGCGGCCTTGCTCCATGATATCGGCAAGCCGGCTACTTTTACCATGGACAGCCGCGGTATCGGCCATTTCTATCATCATCAGCAGGAAAGCCAGCGGCAGACCTTGCAGATATTGAAGCGCCTCAGATTCAGCCGGGCCGTTGTCGATAAGGTCAGCACACTGGTCGGGAATCATATGTACTGGCTGACCAGGCCTGACCGTGAAGCGGTCATCCGGCTTCTCATCCAGGTGGGAGAGGACAACCTGCCCGATCTTTTCACACTGCAAAAAGCCGATATCAACGGCAGCGCCTCTTTTCATGACAGTTCTTTTATCGATCAGGCCCAGCGGATTTACCAGAAAGTGGTTGATAGTCAGGCTCCTTTGAACATTAAGGATTTGGCGGTCAACGGACGCGATCTGATGGAGATCGGCTACCAGGCTGACGCCAAACTGGGCCAGGCCTTGCGGCTGCTGCTGGAAATGGTGCTCAAGAACTCTGTGGAAAACCGGAAAGAGAAGCTCCTGGCAGCGGCCCGGGAGCTGCTGGCCGCCCCATAATCATATTTGCAGCTCCCAATGACCAAATCACCTGGTTTTGGGCTGATACCCAGCACTATTTATCCTGTCGTCCGCCTAGTTAAGACCCCTTGATTCCGGCCTGCATAAAGATGCGGCTTCATATTGGCAGCATAACTTGAAACAAGCAGGGAATAATCAAGACCGGCTGCTTGCCGCAGCCGGTCCGGTGATCTTAGGGAAGAAATAATGCCCGGGATTCAGTTATTCTTCAGTTAGTGATAAATCGGTAATCTTCCAGTTTCCCTCGATTAAGCGGGATGTGATCTGATAAATGTAGCTGTCACCGGGTTGATAACAATCTGCCAGGCGGACCTTAATCAGGGTGCAGTCCTCTTGCGGGATTATGGCGGCTTGAGCCCGGTCCGCCACGGTCAGCAGGGGAATGCCTTCACAGGGGATTATCCTCAGGGTGCCGTCAGGGCCGGTGAAAGTATAGGCTTTAAGGATGTCATCCGCAAGTCCCGCCTCAAAGCCCGCCAGGAGATAGTCATAGGCCTCGGCGTAGCTTCGGCCATGCCGGGAAACAGGGTAGATGTCGCAATCCTCGATATCGCTATCGCTGAAAAAAGATGACAATAGGTTAAAGGATTTAACGGCAGCTTCAAAAGCATCAGCCGGCTGCGCCGGTGCCGAACTGCTGTCCAAGGCTGACAGATTGGCAACAGGCCACATAACCGGACCGCTCCAACAGAGAAATAACAGCAAACCCAAGCCTGTCATGCTGATGCGCAAATAACCCTCGTCCTCTCTCCTGGGATCTATAATTCCCATTATAAGGATATGAATAGAGACCACAAGCAGAGCTTTCCGCCAATATCCCCTATTTGTCGGACCCCCGCACATCGGCTCGAACCGGCCGGGGTGAGCGTAAAGCACACCCCGGATTTACTGAGGTGAAATCGGCTGTAATTCGCATTTATAGCCGCTTCCACGGCTAGAGCGGAGGAGCTGGCCGGACAGGTGTGAGCGGCCCGGCCCCATGGTTACCTTGCTGAACCTGCTCTGAATAGAGCCGGGAGGCCGGCGGCCGGTATCGCAATTAATATCCTGGTGCCGGTTATTGGGGGAAAAAGGTCTTATTGCCCCATATTCCTCAACTGTTCTACAACCGCCAGAAACTCTGCCTCCACCTTGAGATATTCGACCTCTTTGCAGCGGCGGTCGATCAAAGACAGCTCGCTTAACAGGCGGTCTTTTTTCATCTCCAGCTCCATGCGCCTTTCGGCAATTGCATGCCAGCGGAGCGAGCTGCGGTCAAGCTGGTATTCTGCATAGGATTGAGGATGAATCATTATTTTCCGGTTCTCAATGATCCATACCTGATCGGCCACCCGCTCCAGCAAATAACGGTCATGGGAGACCACGATCAGCGAACCGCCGAAGGCTGTCAGGGCCTGTTCCAGCTTGTGGCGGCTGTCCGCATCCATATAATTGCTGGGCTCATCCAGCAAGATCAGATCGGAGCTCCCCAGGAGCAATTTGGCCAGGGCGACCCTGAGCCGCTCGCCCATACTCAACACCCGGCAGGGCTTATAAACAGAATCACCGGTAAACAGCAGGTCAGCCAAAAGATTCCGTACCCGCTGCCGATCGGTGCAGAATGCGCCCGCTTCCTGCAAGACCGTGCGCTCCTGGTTGAGGGCCTTCATTTCCTGCTCCAGATATCCCACCTTTAAGGAAGGGGAGAGCCACAGCGAGCCTTCGTCCAGGGGCTCTAACCCGGCGATGATGCGCAGCAAAGTGGTCTTGCCGCTGCCGTTAGGGCCTGTCAGGGCGGCCTTCCGGCCGTGGCTCAGGCTGATTGCGCTGTTGGTAAACAGCGTTTTGCCGGGAAAAGATTTGGATAGATCTTCGCCCCATACAATGCAGTTGTTGGAGCGCCTCCCGGCGGTGAAAGACAGGTCGATGCCCCTGGCTTTGCGGGGACGGGCGATACGCTCCTCCTGCAAGCGTTCCAGGCGTTTGATATTGTTTTTAACCCGGCTTTCCAGTTTTTTGGCCTTGCCCCGGAAAAAAACCTTGCCGCCTTTTTTCAGCCCCAGATCCGCCGCCTTCTGTGCGGCCTTGCGATGAGCCTGCCCCGCCCATTGCTTCTGCTCTTCAATAGCCTCCTGAAGCTTGCGGGCCTGTTTTTCCTGATCGAAATAAAGCCTGGTGTCCTGTGCCAGTTTTTTCAGCCTGGCCTGATAGAAATCCGAGTAGTTGCCTGGATAAGCGGTAATGCCATGCTGGGACAGTTCCAGTACCCGCCCGACGGTCCGATCCAGAAAATAGCGGTCATGGGACACCATGATGACAGTATCTGGAGAATCATTTATATAGGCTTGCAGCCACTGCAGGTTTTCTATGTCCAGGTGATTGGTTGGTTCGTCCAATAACAACAATTCCGCCTCCGCCAGCCACAGCCCGGCCAGCTGCAAACGGGTTCTTTCCCCGCTGCTCAGATTCCCAAGGGGCTGCTCTTTGAGCTGGCGGAAAGCAAATTGCTTAAGGGCTTCGTCTGCTGATCGATGGCCTGACCCTGATAAATGAGCCTCTTGCAGCCACTGCCCCACGGTCAGATTGCGGCCGCTGCTAAACTGCTGCGTCATCAGCCTGCACACAGTCCCGGGCTTGATTTTAACCTGACCAGTCCCGGCCCGATCAATTCCGGCTATAATCCGAAGCAAGCTTGACTTTCCGACCCCGTTAGGACCCACCAGGGCTACTTTTTCGCCTTTTTGCACCTGGAAGCTGACACCGCTGAAGATGTCATTTTCCCCAAAACTCTGACTGACATGATCTACAGATAACAAAAGCATTCAAACCACTCCTTATGGCCTGAATGCTACTTCCGATAGGGCCGGTTCCATACAACCAAGAACTCAAGGCGATATCATTCACCTGGTCTGAACCGAATATAAACAATCCAAAGAAACCGGCTGCACCGGACAGTAACATCCATCATCGATATGAGTTTGATGTTACTTAATTCCTCACCGGCTTCTCCTTTCTGCTCAGACCTTTTTATTAATATATTATGTAAACCAGTCCCGGTCAAGGTTGCGGCAGGCTAAAGCCTGCAATGTTTTGGATTGCCGGAACAATCCATGCCCGCTTATCCGCCGGGGCTGAATCCAAAGCCAAACCACGATTTAACCGAACTTAGGTATCGTTTCAAAGCAGGATGCGCATAGCGAGTCCGAAGCTGCCGCCGGCCGAAAGAGTATTAACGGTTCGGGCATCGGCCGGCATGCGGTGATACAGGCTATATTTCGTAGAAACAGACCCCCAAAAGGCCGGGACCGGTGTGAACCCCTAGAACCGGGGTTATCTGTGAAGCCGTGATTTCTCGGATATTGGGGAACTGTTTGAAACGCTTCACCAGGAGTTCAAATTCCTGCGGCGCTCCGCCATGCACTACCCCCAGATTGATTTCCCGCTCCTGCACTGCTTTTTCAATTATTTCCACCAGCTTCTCGATGGACTTGCGCCGGCCTTTGGCCTTACAATAGGTGAAATACTCGCCCTCTGCATTTACCGATATCACCGGTTTTAAGTGCAGGAACTCCCCGATCATGCCGGCGACTTTGCCGATGCGCCCACCTTTGCGCAGGTATTCCAGGGTGTCCAGTATGTAATAAACCCGGGCTTTTTCCTGCAAGGCCTGCATATTCTCCAGGATGGAGTCGAAGTTCCATCCTGCTTTGATATTGCGGGCAGCATTGATGACTAGCCAACCGGTCCCCATGGAGAGGGTGCGGGAATCGATGACCTGAATCCTCAGATTCTTGATTTCATCGGCCACCATTTTGACAGATTCATAGGTGCCAGATAAGGCGCTGGAAATATGCAGTGCAATACAATGAGTGAAGCCCTCCTGGATCAACTCCTCAAATGCGGTGCGGATGTCATGAGGGGAGGGCATTGAAGTAGTGGGTATTTCCTGGGGCATACGGCTGTAGACCTCATCCGGCTGGATATCGATCCCGTCAGCATATTCGCGGTCAGGATAAATCACTCGAGCCGGGAGCACCTTGATGCTGTGCTCCTCGGCGAAATTCCGGGGCAGGTCGCTCATACTGTCGCATACCAGGGCAATTTTCTCCGACATATTTCGGTCTCCTCGACAATTTATTTATTGCTTCCATTGTAGAGTAAACAAAGCGGCTGGTAAAGCTAGTTTATGGCTTGAAGTTGACATTTACACACTAAACCCGTAAAATTTAACGGGTAAAGCATTTTTACTTTACATAGAGGTACTGGCCATGCTGGAAAAAATGGAGCGGGTCATCATGCAGAAGGATCTGTATGGCCCGCTGTTAACCGAAAAACAAGCTCAGGTTTTGGCCTGGTATTATGAACAGGACTTGTCATTAACCGAAATCGCTGAGCAAATGGAGATAAGCAAACAGGCGGTATACGACCTGTTGAGACGCAGCGAAACAACCCTTGCCGGGTATGAACGGCGGCTGGGGTTGGTGCGGCGCTTCAAAGAGATTCGGCAAGAGCTGGAAGAGGTTTGTGCATTGTTGGAAGGTTCCTGTGACCATGATACTCATACTCGGGCTGTGAATACCCTCAGGACTCTTTTGGAGTCTATGTAAAGGAGAGATACTGTGGCTTTTGAAGGTTTATCGGATAGGCTGCAAGGAGTTTTTAAGAAACTGCGCGGAAAAGGCAAAATAGGTGAAGAGGACGTCAAGGTGGCCATGCGTGAGATCCGCCTGGCCCTACTGGAAGCCGATGTCAACTTTAAAGTAGTCAAGGATTTTGTCGGCCGGGTTAAAGAGCGGGCCGTAGGGCAAGAAGTCCTGCAGAGCTTGACCCCGGGTCAGCAGATCGTAAAAATTGTGCATGATGAAATGACGGCTCTGATGGGTGGTTCGGAAAGCAAGCTCAATCTTTCCTCGCGCAACCCTACCGTGCTTATGGCGGTGGGCCTGCAGGGGGCAGGCAAAACCACCACTGTCGCCAAACTGGGTAAAACCCTGGTCAAACAAGGCCGCCGCCCACTCTTGGTGGCCTGCGACATATACCGCCCGGCAGCCATCAAGCAGCTGCAGGTTTTGGGAGAACAAACCGGAATCCCGGTATACAGCAAAGATAAAGCCAACCCGGTAGACATCGCCGAATCTTCAATGGAGTATGCCCGCGCCCACAACCGGGATATAGTGATTCTGGATACCGCCGGCCGCTTGCATATAAATGAAGAGATGATGGATGAACTCAAAACCATTCAGGCATACGTCAAGCCTGATGAAATCATGCTGGTGGTCGATGCCATGACCGGACAGGATGCCGTCAATGTGGCGGAACACTTTAACGCTCAACTGCAGTTAACCGGGGTGATCCTCACCAAGTTGGATGGAGATACCCGGGGTGGGGCGGCCTTATCCGTCAAAGCGGTTACCGGCTGCCCGATTAAATATGTGGGTATGGGCGAAAAACTCGATGCCTTGGAAATCTTCCATCCCGATCGCATGGCTTCACGCATCCTGGGGATGGGGGATGTGCTCAGTCTGGTTGAAAAGGCCCAGGCCAACATCGACCGTGAGAAAGCCCTGGAAATGGAGCGCAAGATCCGCCAGCAGGAATTTACCCTGGAGGATTTCAAAGAACAGATGCAACAGGTAAAATCCATGGGGCCGCTGGAAGAACTGCTCGGTATGATTCCCGGTATGGGCAAGCAGCTTAAAAATATGCAGGTCAATGTGGATGAAAAAGAGATTGCACACATCGAAGCCATAATAAGTTCGATGACTCCGCAGGAACGCAGAAATCCCGAGATTCTCAACGGCAGTCGCAAAAAACGCATTGCCCGCGGCAGCGGCACCCGGGTGCAGGATGTGAACCGTCTGGTCAAGCAGTTTGAAGAATCAAGAAAACTGATGAAACAGTTTTCGGAAATGGGGAAAAAGGCCAAAAAGGGCGGTTTATCCCCCTTTAAGTTTCCATTTTAAAAACCATCAGGGCATTGCCCTCAGGTGATACATTTTTTAAGGAGGTGAAAATAATGGCAACAAAAATCAGGTTGAGAAGAATGGGAGCCAAGAAAAGACCTTTCTACCGCGTGGTGGTAGCTGATTCACGGGCGCCCCGGGATGGACGGTTTATCGAAGAGCTGGGTTATTATGATCCCAATACCGACCCGGCTACCGTCAAGATAGATGAGGCCAAAACCCTGCAATGGCTAGCCAGCGGCGCCCGGCCTTCAGATACAGCCAAGTCTCTGTTGAAGAAGCAAGGTATCATGGCCAAGTACAATGAAAGCCGCAAGTAGCCGATACAGGGGGTGAAAGCTATCATGAAGGAACTTGTGGATTATATCGCTAAACTGCTGGTAGACAAACCCGAAGAGGTCGTGGTGAAGGAGACCGAAGACGATAAATCCGTGCTCATTGAACTGCGGGTAGCCCCGGAAGACATGGGCAAAGTTATCGGCAAACAGGGTAAAATCGCCAAATCCATTCGTACCCTGACTAAAGCCGCCGCAGCCAAAGAAGGCAAAAGAGTTGTAGTGGAAATTCTTCGATAGGGCTTAATAAGCCCTATCGTTTTTCCTTAGAGATCAAGGGAGCTTTTCCCGCCGGCAGAGGAATTGATATATGGATGACAATCGGGTCAGTATAGGCAAAGTGGTAGGCGTCTACGGAATCCACGGTTGGGTCAGGGTTTTCCCTCTAACCGATTTTCCGGAACGTTTCAAAACACTGCAAAGGGTTGGCCTGAGAGGACCCGGGATGGAGCAGATTTTGGAAGTGGAAGCATCCCGGCCCTATCAGCACGGCTATCTGTTAAAATTCAAGGGAATAGACAGTCCTGAAGCAGCCAGGGTACTCCACCAGGCCTTGCTGCAGATTGATGAAAAAGAGATCTATCCCCTCCCTGAAGGAGTATATTACCATTTTCAGCTCCAGGGACTCGCGGTCTATGATGAAAGGCTGGGGCACCTGGGCGAGATATCAGAAATACTGGAAACCGGGGCCAATGACGTCTATGTGGTTGATTCGCCGCGTTTCGGAGAAATATTGATCCCGGCTATTAAAGAAATAATCCTGAACGTTGATGTGGAGGCCGGTCACATGCAGGTGGCACTCTTGCCCGGATTGATCGATGAGGGCCAAACCCGGTAAAGCGTGTAATACGGACGTTTCAAAACGGAGTGTTTTAGTTGAGGATAGATATTCTAACCCTTTTCCCCGGCATGTTTGATTCTCCATTCGCGGAGAGCATCATCAAAAGGGCCGTCGACAAAAGCATATTGTACATAAAAATAACCGATATCCGCAGCTTTGCTGAAGGGAGGCATCTGCAGGTGGATGATTATCCCTATGGAGGCGGGGCTGGCATGGTCATGAAGGCGGATGTGGTTTGCCGGGCTCTGGCTGCCCGGCGCACCTCATCAAGCCATGCCGTCTATCTTTCCCCGCGTGGAAAACGGCTTACCCAGGAAAAGGTTCGGGAACTCTCCGAAATACCGCATCTTATTCTGTTGTGCGGGCATTATGAAGGCATTGATGAGCGGGTCATGGCGGAGATCGACGAGGAACTGTCCATCGGCGATTACGTCCTGACCGGCGGGGAACTGCCGGCCATGGTCCTGGTAGACGCGGTGGCCCGGTTGTTGCCGGGGGTGTTAGGGGATGAGCTGTCCAGTGAGGAAGAGTCTTTCAGCGCCGGCCTGCTGGAGTATCCTCATTTTACCCGTCCAGCGACATATAACGAAGCCGAGGTTCCGGCGGTCTTACTCTCCGGGCACCACGAGAACATCCGCCGCTGGCGCCTGCAGGAAAGCCTGCGCCAGACCCTTTTGAAAAGGCCGGATCTGCTCTTGCAGCATCAATTTACCGAGGAGGAGCGCCGGCTTCTGGAAACCATCCTTTTTGAACGAAAGCAGGTGGACTAATGGAAGGGGATAAGGTTTACGTGGCTCTGCTGCATTATCCCATGTATAACAAGCGCATGGAAATCGTGGCCACTTCCATCACCAATCTGGATCTGCATGACATAGCCCGGGCCTGCCGCACCTTTAAGGTTAAACGTTTCTTTGTGGTGCACCCCGCCGGCGAGCAGCAGCAATTGATACAGGATATCCTGGGGTACTGGCAGGAGGGGTTTGGCGCGCAGTATAACCCCGACCGCCGCGAGGCCATGTCTACCATTTCATTGTGCCATGACCTGCAGGAGGTCTTGATGCGGATAGGGCAGGAGACCGTTCAAGAGGTCAAGACCGTAGCCACAGATGCCAGGACCTATCCCAATACCGTATCCTATCGGGGCCTGCGCGCTGAAATCAACCGCCGTGACAGGACCTGGCTGTTGCTGTTCGGAACC
>NZ_DCEA01000076.1:0-3954 GCF_002316705.1 Syntrophomonas sp. UBA1041 | reverse complement strand
ACACCCTTTCTGCTGCCCCCCTTTGCATGTATTAGCGTTCATACAAAAGGGTAGTGGATTTCCCGGGTGCTGGCGATGTTTTTTTCCATTTCACCGCTGTATTTTTAAGTTGCCATCTGCTGTATTTCTATTTTGCCAAAAACAATTAAACTGGGGCTACCGCAAGTACATCATAAACCAATGTGCTTTTGAAGGCTGACAAACGCCTTTCGTTCTTTGAGAAAGTGTAGTTTTGCACGCTAAATTTCCGGTACGTTTGCAAAATCAAGCGGCGTAAAACTGGGAAAAAGAGAGTGCCAATATGCAAAATTGGTGGATTTGCACATTAGCACTTTTGAACGGATGATAATAATTACAAACCCACTTCAGAAGCAGCCATGCGGACGGCCTCTTCATCCAGCTGTTGCGGTAGCCGCTATGATAATTAAATCCGCTTCCTCTAATTCGTCAAGCTGACTTTCAAGCTGGCGGCGGCGCGTTGTCTTTTCCGCGCCGGTATCTGGAAAAAAGAATTGGTCTACCGATATGTGAAACAAGGTGACAAGTTCATAGAAAACCTGAAAGCTTGGATGCTGTCCTTTGTTTTCAATGGACATGATGTAACGGGGAGCAAGATTAACTTTTCTAGCTAATACCTCCCGTGTCCATCCTTTACTTTCCCGCGCTTCCTTTATGGATTGACCGAAAGCCTTGAAGTCATAAAGATTGTCTGGATTGCGCATAATTCTATCACCCTGTATCATTCTTACAATTCTCATTTAGTAAAGCTAAAAGATAAAGAAACATCCATATGAGGTATCAATCCCCTTAAAATGGACTAGTAGATGGCAGAATAGGGGTGAGCCTTACTCACTGTCTCAAAGGAATCGCTACAGTTACTGGCTAGGCTTTACCGGTTAGTTTCCTGCTGTTATTCATAAGCTTATAAATGGGCGGTTATCAGAGTAACTGGTCACCACTCCCAAGATAGCGCCTCGTCAAGTGTTTTGGGGACCTCTTTTATAACGATATCCTCCACCGCATTTTGAGCAACATTATAGATTAAGTAAGCAACAACATGATTGTCATTTATAGCAGGATAACAGGAAAGCAGCAGCTTTTTACTGTCCGGCGACCATTGGATGCGAGGACGAAGGTAGATTCTGGTGACTTCTTCATCAAATGTACCGCGTTCGTTGAACGCTGCTAGAATGGTCTTCGGGTTTATCAGACTATGAAACTGATGATTTTGGGAATCGTACAGATAAGCACAATTGTCCCTTCCCGCCTTTCCATCCAGAGTCGTCATATTGATAAACGCCCCGTAAACGCTGTCGGGTGACCAACAGACCCGTCCGAATGAACCGCTTTCGTTCAGGGTATAGGTCTGGCCCTCATCAAAAACTCTTAACGCTTGTTTTGTCTCATCATACTCTATCTCGGCAACCTTCTTGGCATCAAAACTCGCATAGGCTTTTAAAGAATACTGGTCCCCTTGGGCGCAAGCCGTCAGAAATCGCTCCAGTGATTCCGGTCGGCAGGGAAAAAAGATGTAATTGGACCCACTGTGGATGAGTGAAGCGGTATATCGATCAGGCAGGTTTTTTTCCTGGATATATTGCAAATCAAAGCGCAAACCGTTATCCATGCTGTATCGCCATGTCGTATAGTGATAGGTTTCATCCTTTACCACCTCATCGGCCTTATAGCCGTTGATGATATCGCTAAAAGTTAAATCTCCCTTGGCCAGCAGGCGCAAGGACTCTATATCCAAGGTACGTTGGCCACCGGATTCGTTTATCATAGGGGACACACCTGCCTTATCAGATAAGGTCAGCGCGCCGTTATCCCCCGAGTTCGCAGTTACCCCCTGGTTCTGCTGATCATTAGCTTTGGCGCTGGTTAAAGTCATCACGCCCAATAAAACCACCAGTCCTATGGCCAGAACTGAAATACTCTTTAATGTCTTGGGGCGATTAATAATCAGGTTAATTCTTGTTTTAATGCCGCTTTGTCCGGTTGCCATGGCGGTAGCCGTGTGAAGGATAGCTGCTTTTGTGTGACAGGTGCTAAACAAAGCAAGGAGTGTATGGCCGTATTCAAGGCTTTCCTTTTCATCCAGGTAATGTAAAACCCGGTCATCGCAGCTTAACTCGGAATCATCACGGGAAGCCAGAGCCGCCATCCATACCAGGGGATTAAACCAGTAAATAATACAACAGATATTCCGAAGCAGAGAGAAAAGATTGTCTTTCTGCTTGAAGTGGCAAAGCTCATGCAGCAATACATGCCTTAGTATCGTCCTGTCTGTTTTGGCCTCCGGCGTAATGGCAATGTAAGGGCGAAACAGGCCGACCAGGCAGGGGGAAGTCAAATGATGGGAAATAACAACCGGCAAGGGAGTTTTTATCCCGGCCTGCCGGCACAGGTCACGGTAGAAGGGGATCTGGTCAAATGATAGCTCTATAGCCGACTGGCGCAACCTGCGCAGGAATACCCGGTTCAGAATCAGCATGTATACAAATACAGCCAAAGCACCGATTACCCATAAGATAAACAGCATTTGGAACAGGTCGATTTTTTCTATATAACTGGTATTTTTCTCAGTTTTAACGTGTACCGCTGTGTTGCTTGGCGGCTCGGAATATGTAAGTGGCTCGAAAAAAGGAGAAGAAAGGGCTGGCAGATCCGATACAGGGGTTTTAACCGTTGCAATAGTCGGAGGTTGGATAACGTTCATAACACTCAGTGGGCTGGAGATATTCAGCGGGATCAGAAGCCGTATGAGCACCAAAATCCAAACCGCATATTGCCAGGTGGGTCGTATTTTTCTCCGAAATAACATGCGCAATACCAGCAGTACGGCAATCAGCAGGGAGGATGATAGAGTAATTGGCCATAAAAGGCTTAAAGTATCTTCTATCATGCTTATGCGCCTCCCCTTTTGGCTGCTTGCAGGGCTTTCAGCAGTTCATCGATTTCTTCCTCGTCCAACTGCTCATTTTTTATCATGGTGGATACCATCAGGCCCAGGTTTCCGTTCCACAGTTTTCCTACAAAAGAACGGGTTTCCCCGGTCACGGCTTCGTTATAATCCAGCAAGGGATGATAAAGCTGCGGATTTCCATTTTCTCTTTGCAATACGCCCTTGGATTCCATGCGCTTGAGAAAGGAAAAGATGTCGTGTCTGGTCCAGCCGGTTTCCTCCTTGAGCGTATCTTCAATTTGACGGCAGGAAAGAGGCGATCTTTCCCAAAGGAGCCTCATGATTTTCCATTCCGCATCTGAAAGAGCCGCCTTTTTATTTTCCATGGCTTCAGTCCTCCAACCTTATAATTTTTATATCTTTCTCAGTAATGTCACTGATATAGGGATTAATTGTCCGGTTCACCAGGCTGATTACCTCTTTTGCCGACAGATATACATAATTATGTCCCTGGTAGTCCCCAAAACCGCTGTAAGGCAGGGTTTGCACCGTAAAGTCTTTTTCCGGGTCAAGCTGCATCACCTGGCGGGCGAACCATTGCATATCCCGCAGCGACAAATCAGTTTCCACATGCTGCTGAACGATATCGATAAATTCAGGAATTTTGGTGATATTTGATCCGGTTAACAATTTATCGGCCAGGGCCATAAGAAAATGCTGTTGGACTTCTACACGCTCTATATCGGGGTTTACGTACTTCCTATATCTTACAAGCTGCAAGGCCTTGTCCCCATCCAAAAGTTGCAGGCCCTTTGTTAGATGAATGTGTAAATCCTGGGCAGGGTCGTCCCAATTCATATCTTGGGGAACAGAAAAATTCACTCCCCCTATCGCATCCACCAGCTCTTCAAAAGCTTCAAGGTCTACCACAATATAGTAATGGGGCGAAAAACCCAATATAGATTTAATTTCTTTTTTTAATTGCTCCATGCCGCCAACAGCATAGGCACCATTGATCTTTTTGGGGTTTCTCTTTACATCCACCTGCG
>NZ_DCEA01000074.1:27582-33561 GCF_002316705.1 Syntrophomonas sp. UBA1041 | reverse complement strand
TACTTTTGAGCCGCTTTATTATTGCTCTCCGTTCTATTTGCGGTATTTGATGTAAAGAAGGAATAGAACCTCCTGGCAATTGCTCGATTATCAAATTGAAAGCTTTATCATCATGGAATTTTGTGTTCTTAGTATCTTCCAAGCAACCATCTTCACTGTTTTCAGCCTCAAACATTTGCATTTTTTCTCTTGCTTGTTCCTTTTGGCATGCAAATATGTCCAACGCCAAATATACCTGTGTCATATCTAAAACTTTAATATAGCGTACACCTTTAAGTCTTTATGTTCCCCTTTAACATACATTACTTTTCTACTTATACCTTCAAAAGACATACCTAACTTTTCCATAACACACTCTGAACCCTTGTTTTCTAAAAAACATCTCGCCTGTATACGAACTAAGTTCATACTTTCGAAACCAAAAGAAATGAGTGCCATTGCTGCTTCGGTAATTAACCCTTTGCCCCAGCATTCTTTAGATAGAACATATCCAATTTCAGCACTATTATGTTCTGGCTGCCACCAAACAAAGTGAACTGTTCCAATAAATTTACCATTTTCTTTAAGCTCAATCCCCCATGGAGCATCATATTTAGATAAAAACGTATTTATAAATTCCATTGTATCTGATAATGAGGAATGAGTATCCCAAGTTACATATCTCGTTACTTCTTCATTCGAAGCATATAAATACATATCTTCTGCATCATCTAATGTAATTTTTCTAAGGATGAGACGCTCCGTTTCTATTTTAGGTACATCAGCAAATTTTTCTAAAATACTCATTAATTCACCACTTTACAAAATATTATCGCCTGATAATAATTCTATCATTTTTTAAAATTTATTTATCAACAACAAACTTCAACAGAGCCAATTGTAAAGCAACAAGAGGGCAACAAGGAACATTCTTTTTGTTGGCTTTGGGCCCACCCTGTTAGCCCGTCAAAAAAGCCGTTCCTCGGTTGGATCGGGGAACGGCTTTTGTTGCTCTTAACTATTTTTTCTGCAGAAATCCTTTGATCAATATGCACGGGGTGCCCGCGTCGGCGGAGCCGCTGACCAAGTCCGCCAGGCTGGATAAGAGGTCCTCGGATTTCCTGGGGGTGGTGCCCTCGATCTCTAAGCTGCTGCGATCAAACTGCTCCCATAGAAGTTTGCTTCCGGCTTCCTTCGGCTTGTACCCGTAGGGTGATTCCACCTCACGATGCACAACCTTGCCCTTGGCTATAGCGTAACCAAACCAGGTATTGAGGAAATACGCGGAAATAGAAAGAAGGACTTCACAATGGTTGAATGATTCAAACTTCACTATCGGGAATTGATCAATCATGATAAATACCGGTCTCGCTTTTCTTTCGGGCTATCCTTGGCATAACATAGTTCCTTCTATTTCTTCCTGTTGTAAGAATACCATTATGTTCCAAGTCGATCAATAGAACCGTCCCCCTGATTGGTCCTGATTGGTCTATCGTCCTCAGAACAATATCAAACTGAATTCACCAACCTGCGCCCTTCTGACGGGCCAGCGCCGATGAGACCAAAACCGTTCTTGATGGGCGGTTAAAATAATGAGCAATTACCGGTATCTGCTGCAAGGCAGGTGCTTTTTTTATGTATGTATGCATAAAGGGAAAGAAACAAGCCACCCTCCGAGCAGGCATCGGATGGGGCATCGTTCGGGCTGCGGCGGAATTCTCTCCCATGGAACCCGCTGCGAAACGTACACCGTCCAATCATACATCCCAGCAATTAGGCAGGTGTCATTGTGAAGATTAAAACCACGATCATATTTATTCTGATGACTCTTTTGCTGCTCCCTGCTGCCGGATGCAGCCGCAAGCCTCAGGATTTGCACACCGGGGCTCAGCAGAGCATTCCGCCGGAAACAGGGGTAAACAACGATATCACTGATCCCGTCCAACTGGAACAGCTCTGGCAGGAATACTTTTATGATTCCATTGCCACCGTAGGCAACACTCGGGAATTCAACTCCGCCCAGGAAATAGATCCGCTCAACGTGGCCCAATTCTGCTGGCTGAAATATGTTGAGGAACATGGCTGGGAAAGCCTGGAGCCGGCCGATGAGGATAGCAGCCTGAGGCTGTTTCCCCTGGATACGGCTCTCGAATATGCCCGTCGCTATTTCAATTTAACCAGCATGGATGTGTCTGCAATTGAACCGGACATCTATGACCCGCAAAGGCGCGCTTTCATGTTTAACCTTGGCGGAGAACGAGCCCGGCCTTCTTATCATGATCCCAATGCCTGGGGCTATTCCCTGGATCAGGTGGCTAAAAACAGCGACGGTTCCGTAACCTTCATACTGACCCGTTCCGTTTCGCCGCAAAAGGACCTGGTAGAGATGACGGAAACTTACACGTTGAAACAACGTGAAGACGGAAGCCTTTACTTTGATAGCGGCAAGCGGGACTACGTGAACAATCATCTTGTCAGTTTGACCGGCGATTATCAGCGCTTTGACCAAATCATCGGTTTCGGCGAAAATCCGGATGCGCTTTCCATGCTGGGGGAGGTTGAAGGCAGCTTGATTCTGGCTTATGCGCCTTATGACAAAGGGCAAAACGCCGCTCTCATGCTGGTGGATCCTGAGACCATGACAGTGGAAAAGCGGCTTGAGATAAAAGGAAACTTTTCACCTGCCGATGTGAGTGCGGCAGGTGAAAGCATGATCATCCGCCTGAATGATAAGTTTATCGCCGTTGATAAAACCCTGCGGCATGTTGAGGATATCCCCCTGCCCGGCATCATCGCGGCGAAAATCAACCGGGAGCCGCAATACGATGGGCTTGGACATCCGGATGTTTTCTTCGGGGGCTGGGACGTATCCGGCGACCGGAAAAGTTATGTTTATGCCGATGAAGTTGGCCTGAAGCTCTTGAATACGGTTGATAACAGCGAAAAACTGCTCGCCGAAACGGCAGCGCTTGCCGGCGGTGCGGTGCCGGAAAATTCTTTTCACCACAGCCCCCGTTTTGTGGCCGACGGGAAAAAGGTTGTCACCACCATGCTCGTCTATGAAGGCGCTACGGGTTATATGCTGTACGACCTGGCAAAGGGAACCGCACAAAATTACGGTATCGCTTCGCAGTTCTCTTCAACCGGCCTCATCCGCTATGACAGCGGGCTTCTGGAGATCAATAGCTATCTCCCTGATCCAGGCAGCCAAAGCGATGATTATAAAACCGTGTATCTGGATTTTAAAAGCGGGGAGCTTCAGGAAATTTCTCTTGAAGATACCGGTGATACCGGTCATATCAGCATTCCCGACCATTGTTATGTGGGGCCGAACCATGCCGCCTTCATCACCTTTAAACTGGACCAGACTGACAACACCAACAACATGTTCTATCTTCACCGGCTGAATCTGAAAACATGGTTGATCGAGGCTGAAATCATCTCCGTGAAGGCAGCCGATACACATATCCTGGGGGTTCTGGCTGACGGGCGGATTGTGTTCCGTTACAATCTGAATCCCAGTGAAAACGGGGTTTGTATCACTGCAAAATAATCTTAAAAGCGTGCAGCGGCGTGAGCGGCAACTCCAATTCATGATTTTTCCCGTCATCTGTGCGCTCATCTCGGCTCAGCGGGCGGGGAACTAGGGGCCGGTTGGACGGTTGATGTAGATGCTGATGAATATACCCTTGATCGTTTTACTATTTATACTTATCCAGGGATAATGAGTGGCAGAGGCAGCCAGAGAGATGCTTTACATAATGCTGCTATGATTAATGCTCATGGGAAAATTGAGGCGCAATACTTGGATAACCCCCTGATACTAAAAGTGTTCGATAATGAAAATGCCAAATCAGTCCAGCTTATATTTACCCCGGAGTGGCAAAAAGAACAGCAGTGGCAGCGCCAAGCCCAGTATAAAAGTCCGGCAGCCCCGGTGAGGAGTTTCCTGAACCTGGTTTACGCCAATAAACCTCAGCAGGCCTTGGAATATGTTCTGCCCAAACTGCGCCAGGATTTCCCTCTGCCCGAATTAGGCACAAGCCTTCAGGGCAAAAATATTCAAATTGAAGGCCGATTAACCTGGATGGATGTATTTGAAGACTACCTGAATGTTCATCGTGTTGACGCAGAAGTCGGTGAATTCAGTGAGAACAACTTTGAACCCCAAGAGAATTTTAGTTTTTATACGGCTAGAGATCAGAATGGTAACTATAAAATCGTTTACTGGGAATCTCAAGACTAACATGAACTTCTGCCATTAAGATTGCATCGCAGGCAAAAAACCCTTCTCCGGGCTTCCCCTTAGCTCGCTAGCATGCCCCAGTTCAGCACATCTTGAATATCGAAGGATATGTCAAAAAAGATGCAGCGAAATGTCCCTCAAATTTTAGAAAAGCACCTCGCTGCATTCATTTCTAAACATTGTCGATTGTCAGTTTTGAGTACGCAGCCCATGAAGACCAAGGTATTTTACCCGGCAAAATGCTGTTTAACAAAATCCGGGGCTGAGGATGGCGTTAAGATTCCAATCAGTACGGTGCCGTTTTTAAGCTGAAAAAAAACTTTGTAAATAGCTCCTTTGGTGTATTCCTGGTAATTGTAAAAACACAGTTCAATTTTATCCGCTTCGGTTACCTTCAACTGACCGGGCTTTGCTTCGATCTTGTCAGCCTTCATGGTCCGGAATTCAGCCTCATTCACACCCTGAGGAGCGTATTCGATAATGGCATGGACAATATCTTCGCTGGGAAGCAGCCGGGCCTGGCTGTATAACCCTTTACTCTGCAGCCAGCCCTCCAATCCAAGATAAGACTTTTCCCAGGGCAGAGTTATGTTGTAGTACTCGCTTTTCGGGGCCGCCTCCATGGCGCTGTCTGTGGCCTCCGGCCATATTCCCCCCTCAGTATCGGTATTCTGTGTCTTGGGCAAGGTTATTTCGATATATCCCCAGGGGGGTCTGGCATCGCTCATTTCCTCGTAAGTCTGCATCTTAACATCATTTTGCAGGACGGCAATAGCTTCTTGAATCAGTTGGGGGTCTGTAATACTGACCCGCTTGTTTCCAAGCTGGCTCCTGATATCTACCAGCTTGGCGTCGCCGGGGTTGACTCGGAGCACCTCAAATTTGTGGTTTTTGTATTCCAACGACTCATAAATAGGTTTCAGATGCTGCTTATAGAGTTCAGCATCAACGGCATAATATCGATAAAGCTTTTTACCGTCCTTAAATTGATAGGCCAGACAAATCCTTTCCTGCCTGGTGTCCGGGCTTATCAGGGGGGTTATCCCGGCCTCTTCCCGCTGAGCGATGATCTCCCGGTGCAGGTCCACTATATGGGCTATATTATCGCGGTTTACATAGATCGATATCAATCGAGGTGTTGATCGGGTTTCCGCATAGCTGCTATCCTCAGCGTACAGTAATGGATGAAAATAGTTATCCATATACACGTTTTCCAATTGATCGATTTGCGGCAGCCTTTTTTCATACCCGGTAAAATCTGAGTGAACCAACCCGAGAAGGGCCGCCGCTATTAGCGCATAAACCCCCAGGCCCTTAAAGCGCCGCCAGTCGAATATGTGCACCGACTTGTGAAACAGGATTTCAATCAGGATATAGCCCAGGGCGGCCCCCAGGAAATAGCCCCAATAGGTCCAGGCTATGCTTTGCTGGGTACGGTAGAAATAGCTGCCGGCCAGTAACATGGTGCAAAAGGTAACCGAGTACTTGAAGATGGGGCGCAATACCCCGAAGGTAATCGCTTCGCCCGCGGCTTCAATTTGGCGGTGCCGGTAAAGAAATCCGCCCATCAAATATAAACCGGCACTCATTAATAAGTACACTATGATTTCAACGCTCTGCAGAGATGAAAGTGACATAGGCAGTCTCAAGAGAGGTGTTAACTGCTCCAGGCCAATCATATAGAAATCGCCGGCAAAACCGTAAACATACATTTGAAGGTTATGAAGCACCAGCAGCGACAACCCGCTGGGCAC
>NZ_DCEA01000074.1:26859-27456 GCF_002316705.1 Syntrophomonas sp. UBA1041 | reverse complement strand
AGCGACAACCCGCTGGGCACCAGGAGCAGGATGTAGGTCAACAGTCCCTGCAGGGTAGAAAGGCCGGTGATCATTCCCACCGCCACTGCGCTTAAAAAGAAGAGCAGACTGGCTATTAAGGCAATCTTTAGCCAGTCGAGTATATCCTGGCCCTGCACGAAATCAATCTTTAATCCGGCCACTACGCCCCATGTGACCAGCGCAGTTATCATTATCGGAATCAACAGGAACACCAGTCCCGCCAAGAGGTGGGTATTATACAGGGTTTCCCGCCGGATGGGAAGAGAGTGTTCCATATCGGCGGCTATACCGGTCTGTAAATAGCGGAATACCAGCAGTCCGGTGAGAACAGGAGCCATCAACAACAGGAATAATAACACCGGCGAGTGATCGAATTCAAAAACCCTTAAATAAGTAGCTGCGTTATAATGCGCTTTGATGATCTCCGGGCGGCTGTAAATCATCACCAGCTGCAAAGGCAAAGCGGCCAGCCAGGCCAAGAGGTATACCACTCCCGTCCAGCCGTAGCGTTTAAAATCATTATATAATACCCCTTTATTAATAAAGGATGTTGTGGATTTCATAACCGTTATCCCC
>NZ_DCEA01000074.1:0-26709 GCF_002316705.1 Syntrophomonas sp. UBA1041 | reverse complement strand
TTATCCCCCATTTCGTAAATGAATATCTCTTCCAGGGTGAGGGGCAGAACATCCAGTACGGCGGGCTGATAAGCCTGCATCCGGCCCATGATCTGATCATAAGCGCCGCGTACGATCAGAGTCATCACGCTGCCCCTTTGCTCATGATGAAGAGCCTCGGTCTCATCCAGCAGAGCCAGAGGGATTTCGCCGCTAAAGGCTATTTGAATCTTATGGACGTCAGCCTTTAAATCATCCAAATCCTTCTGTATAAGCATTTGCCCATGGTGCAAGATGCCGATATGATCGCAGATATCCTCCAATTCGCGCAGGTTGTGCGAAGATATGATCACAGTCATGCCGCGCTCGGCCACATCTTGTATGATGAGGCGTTTCACATTTTGCCTCATCACCGGGTCCAGTCCATCCAGGGGTTCATCCAATATCATCACCTCAGGCATCAGGCTTAAACCCATCCAGAAGGCTACCTGCCGCTGCATGCCCCGGGACAGGGTTTTTACCCGCCGGTTCAACTCGATGTCAAAAACCTGAGCCAGCTGCTGAAAGCGCTGCTGACTCCAGCCCGCATATATACTGGCATAATAGTTGGCCATGTCCTGAATGGAATAATTGTGGAAAAAATACAGGGCATCCGGAATGAAAACCGTGCGTTCTTTTATGGCTTCATTTTCAAATACCGGCTGAGAATCTATCATTAAAAGCCCTGAATCAGGTTTATAAATACCGGCCAGCAGTTTTAAGAGCGTGGTTTTCCCCGCTCCATTACAGCCCACCAGTCCGTAAATCGATCCTTTATGTACCGCCAGGCTGACATCATGCAAGGCTTCCAGACCGCCGAATTGTTTACTGACCCTTTCCACTTCAATCATCTATTTTCCCTCCCCCGGCTGTAGATAGTGAATTTTGAATTGATCCGATGATTTCATCCTTGGATACTCCCAGATAAAGCATTTCTGATATAACCCTGGACAGCTGGGTCTTTAAACTGCTGATCCGCGCGGGATTATCAGTATATACCGCCGGCCTGACAAAGCTGCCCTTGCCGGGCAGCGAATATATGAAGCCGCGGTGTTCCAATTCCCGATAGGCTTTCTGAATGGTATTGGGATTTATGGTGAGTTCAGCCGACAAAACCCGTACCGAAGGCAGCTGCTGATCGGGCTTCAAGACATTGCTGATAATCAGCTCGATGATTTTTTCGACCAGTTGCTCATAAACCGGCTTGCGGCTGCGAAGATCCAATTCAAACATGAAGTCCCTCCTCTCTACCGCACTGTACTAATATACATAATACAGTTGATACGGATTGATGTAAAGCAAAAAGTATTCTCGCCCCTATCCGCCACTTCGCCTATTCTTATGAGTTGTTTGCTAAACAAGGCCTGGGGGGTAGCCAGCGTAACCAAAATCTCTATATAGGAATATTGTGGCAATATAAACAGAGAAAGGATGATATGGCAATTATGGTGCAGCGCTGCCATCCTTATAAACCACCCATTTGTCAAGTTAAAAACAGGTGTCAGGAAACTGCTGTAAATGCGTAGCAATGGTAAGATTAAGTAAAGGGAGGGTTTACTATGAAGGCTGGTCAAATCAAAGCCATCAGCATATTGCTGACCATTTTGATGTTGACATCTGCTCTCAGCGGCTGCGGCCCCGGCAGCAAGAAGCTGCTTGAAGAAAAGTTCGGCCCCTCAGGGGTGGCTCAGGCAGCGGAGTTTGCACCATACCGCGAGGTAGAGGTGAAGGTCAGTCCACAGATTGCGCCTTATCGGGTTAATGCCGATCTCAGCAATGTTGAAAACCGGGGGCGCTTCGAATTTTCACCTGAGGCTCAGGCGCTTCTGGCCCAAAACGCCTTTGTGGTCCTGCCGCAAATGCAGCAGGAATTCTTCATGCTTTATGAATTTAACCGGTATGACGGCATACCCAACCTGATCACCACCGATGCCATGCTACATAACTACCACCTGTTTTTTGAACATTTGCTGAAAAGCGCCGAAGAGAATCAGCTCCGGGCTGAACTGCAGCAGCTCAACCAGGGTATGCTGGAGGCTTCGCAGAAACAATATGAAGCCTTAAAAAACAGTCCCTGGGAAAATGCAGCCCGGCGCAATCTGGCCTTTTTCGCGGTGGGCAGTCGTCTTCTTGACCCCGGGGCAAAGATTCCCCAGGAGGTAATTAAGGAAGCTGAAGCTGAATTGCAGCTTATTCAAGAGCATAACCAGACCGCCATTTCACCGCTGATGACCATAGGGTTATCGCCAGATCCCTTGGAATCTTTGAAGGAGGATTACACCCAGTACATCCCCCGGGGGCATTATACTCACAGCGAAAATCTTAAATCCTATTTCCAAAACATGATGTGGTATGGCCGCATGACCTTCAGGTTAAAGAATGAAGACGAGACCAGATCGGCGGTCTTAATGACTTTGGCTTTGAAGAACGGCCTTAACCAGGCATCCTGGGATAAGATCTACCAGACCACCAGCTTTTTCGTGGGCGAAAGTGATGATCCCGGCTGCATAGCCTATTCTAATTTGTTGGAACAGGTTTATGGCGTGGAAAGCAGTCTCAACACTTTGATAAGCGATAACGAGAAATGGCAGCAATTCCTATCCAGGGCCAAAGAGCTGCAGGGGCCGTCTATCAACTCCATCCCCATCTTCGATGCCAGCATTCAGCCTGACCGGGAGCAGGAAATAAAGGGTTTTCGTTTCATGGGGCAGCGCTATACCATAGATGCTGACATATTTCAGCGCTTGGTATATCGGGAAGTGGGAGAAAACCAGCAGGGGGAACGCCGCCTGTTGCCCAGGGGTCTGGATATCCCAGCTGCCATGGGATCGGAAGAGGCCTACCGCATACTGGAGGATGAGGGGCAGACCCAGTATCAGAACTATCCCCAGAATATGACTCGATTAAGACAGCACATTTCAGGGCTGGACCCTGCGGTGTGGCACCACAACCTTTATTGGAGCTGGATAAAGACTTTGAAACCTCTGACGCTGGAAAAGCCTCAGGGCTACCCCAGCTTTATGCTGGGTAAGGCCTGGGCCCGTAAAAGTTTAAATACTTTCCTGGGCAGCTGGACCGAATTGAAGCATGACACCATCCTCTATGCGAAACAGGTTTACGCGGAAATGGGCGGCGGTTTCGGAGATGAGATCGATGACCGCGGCTATGTTGAGCCTGACCCGCATTGCTACGCCAATCTGGCTTCTCTGTCCGCGATGACCCGGGAAGGGCTGCAGGCCAGGGGGTTGATTGCAGAGCGGGATGCGCAAAGCCTGCAATTGATGGAGATTCTGGCCTTGAACCTGAAGACCATATCTGAAAAAGAGCTGCAAAATCAGGCCCTGACTGATGAAGAATATGAACTTATCCGCAGCTTCGGCGGCCAGCTGGAGCACTTCTGGATGGAAACCCTGCGGGATCAGGAAGGGGGACGTTCTGCGCTGCTTAACAACAACCCCGCCATGCTGGTGGCTGACGTAGCCACCGCCCCGCCGGATTTGGTGCTGGAGGAAGGCAATGGCTATATACACTCTATCTATGCAGTGGTTCCGGTAGACGGCAAGCTGCGCATCGTGAAAGGCGGAGTTTACAGCCATTATGAATTCACCTGGCCGGCATCGGATCGCCTGACCGATGAAAAATGGCGAGGGATGCTGGAAAACAAACAAGCCCCGCCGGCTCCGGAATGGACCCGGGCTTTTGCCGCAGACGGATCGTGCCGCATCATTATGCCCTGGGAAAATGAGCCGTGAGAAGAATAAAGGTGCCCGCCTTGTTCTTGCTATGTTTTGTTTTGGGTTTTATCGGAGGGCGAGTGGCGGCGGCAAGCCAAGAAAATGTGATGATATCAAGAGATACTGATGGTAACGAAATGGCGGAAAGCTATCAGCTAACAAATAGTCAGGTTAGGGTCTGGGAAGGCCAGCAGATGATTTGGGAATCGCCTGCAGAGTGGAGAATAGAGCAGTTCCTCCTGGCTGACACCGATAATGATGGCCGGGAGGAGCTATTGATGCTCTTGTGGAAATACGGCAGCTATGGGGATGTTAAACCATTCTGGTTGGAGCAGGAAGACCAGGCCTATAGTTGCCACCTTTTCATGTATCGCCTGCAGTCGGGGCGAATGAGAGCCGTGTGGTGTTCTTCCGCCCTTGATCCTCCCCTGCAGTCGATTGGCGTCAACACCGGCCCCGACCACACCTTATCCCTTGTAGCCAGGGAAAAATCCGGATGGCCTCTCTATAATCCCCGCAGCAGCTGGCAATGGCAGGACTGGGGCTTCACCCGGGTAGACAGTTGATAGGGCGGCAAATGGGTACGGTCCTCATTTGGGTCACCCCAGCGGTTTTTCACCGCCCGGCTGTCGCCCGTCCCTGCCCGGCACACCATCAAAAAGGCGCCGCAGAATCCCGCGGCGCCTTTTTATTTCTCGAAATTATTTATCCATCTCTTCTTTTCCTCGTTTGGCCTTTTCGATGATCTTTTCCGCGTTCTGGGCCGGTACTTCTTCGTAATGGGCGAACTCCATGCGGAATTTGCCGCGGCCTTGTGTCATGGATTTGAGATCTATGGTGTATTTGGCCATCTCCGCCAGGGGCACCTGTGCTTTGATGAGCTGTCTCTTGCCCACCGGTTCCATTCCCATCACCCGGCCGCGCTTACTGTTCAGGTCGCCGATGATGTCGCCCATGTTTGCTTCGGGGATCTCCACTTCCACATTGACGATCGGTTCCAGAAGAACCGGCTTGGCTGACTCCAGACCCTTCTTGTAGGCCAGGCGGGCCGCCAGTTTGAATGCCATTTCCGATGAGTCCACCGAATGGTAGGACCCGTCATAGAGGGTCGCCTTGATGTTGGTGACCGGATATCCGGCCAGGACGCCTTCCTCCAGGGCTTCTAAAAGGCCTTTCTCAACCGCGGGGAAGTAGTTGCGGGGCACGGCCCCGCCGAACACGTTCTCTTCGAATACGAAGTGTTCATCAGTGGGTTCGAATTTTATCCACACATGACCATACTGTCCATGACCGCCGCTCTGTTTTTTATGTTTACCTTCGGCTTCCACGATACCGCGGATGGTTTCCCGGTAAGGGATGCGCATCTCCCGGCTGACCACATCCACCCCGAACTTGCGGGACAATTTGTCCAGGATGATGTCCACATGGCTGTCGCCCATGGCCTTCAAAATAGTCTGTTTGGTTTCGGTATTCTTCTCCACCCGGATAGTGGGATCTTCTTCCAGTATCCTGGTAATAGCGCCGCTCAGTTTATCTTCGTCGCCCTTGCTCTTGGGCTCGATGGCCATGTTCAAGGTGGGTTCCGGGAACTGGATGGGATCTAAAACCAACCCACTGGCTTTGGTGGTCAGGGTGTCGCTGGTTGCAGTGGTAGCCAGTTTGGCCACAGCCACTATATCACCGGCGTTGGCCTCAGGCACCGTGGCCTGCTCCTTGCCGGTCATCACCAGGATCTGAGTTATCTTTTCGTCACGCTCTTTGGTGGCATTGTAGATCACGCTGTCGGCCTTGAGCTTACCGGTGAAGATGCGGAAAAAGGTCATACGGCCGATATAGGGGTCGGCGATAGTCTTAAAGACCTGAGCCAGAAAGGGCTCGTTCTCCACCTCTTTGCCTTCTACCAGGGGATTGTCCTGAGGGTTGGTACTGCAGTCGACGATAAAGTCCATCAGGGGCAGGACCCCGATATTTTTGGCAGCCGATCCGCAGAATACGAAAACCGCCGACCCGGTAGCCGCAGCCTTTTTTATGCCTTCCATAATCTCGGCATCGCTTAACTCTTCGCCTTCCAGGTATTTCATGAGAAGGTCGTCATCGGCTTCAGCCGCAGCCTCTTTCAAGGCTTCTTTATATGTCTCCACATCATCCATCATGTCGGCGGGGATGTCTTGTTCGCTATATTTGCCGCTGCCGGCTTCAAAGATAAGGGCCTTCATTCTGATCAGGTCCACCACGCCTTTAAATTTGTCTTCGGCTCCGATGGGGAGCTGCACCGGTATGATGTGATCGGGAAAGGTGCTCTTCATCTGATCCACTACTTTGTAAAAATCGGCGTTCTCACGGTCCATTTTGTTGATGAAGGCCAGTTTGGGTATCTTGGAGAAATCCTCCCAGGCCACCTCGGTTTGCACTTCAACACCAGCGTTGGCGGAAAACATCATTACCATACTGTCGACTACCCGCGCCGCTCCAACCACCTCGAAATAGAAATCGGCAAATCCCGGGGTGTCGAGCACATTGATCTTGTGATCCCTATATTCGCAGGGCACCAGCGTGGTACTGATGGTAATTTTCCGCTTTACCTCTTCCGGCAGGTAGTCGGAAACAGTGTTGCCGTCGTCAACTCTCCCCATCCGCTTCGTTGCCCCTGTATTAAAAATCATGGCTTCTGCCAGGGAGGTTTTCCCGGTACCTCCGTGGCCGACCAGAGCTATATTACGGATTTTACTGGTGGGGTAAACCTTCATTCAACAATGACCTCCTCGCTTTTTCTATACAGTAAAAATGGTACAATAATTTTACCTTATAGGCAAAATTTTTTTATTTTTAGCGTTTTTGGGCCGACATCACATAAAATATCCAGTACAACAGCAATGCCGCCGCCAAGAAAATGATCATCTGATATATGACTATACCTCGGAAAGAGTCTACTATAAGGGTGAAGACCACTCCCAAGGCCAGCGGAAACAGGTACAGCTGGTGAAAGGGTTTTTCCGGATAAGCCGGGTCCTGCCGGCGGCGTCGAAAGTAGCCCATATTGAGCAGGAGGAAAAACAGTGCCGTATTGATAATCAGACTGACCGCGATCATGTTTTATCGCCCCGGGAGAAGAAATCCAGATAGCGTGCGAAGGTCTGCCGGTATTCCTCCATAAGCTTATAATCGGTCAGATCCAGCTTGATGGGGGTGATGCTTATGTAGCCCCCTTCCACCGCAACCACATCGCTGTCGGGCTCTTGAGTCTCCTGCACCACTCCTCCGCCCATCCAGTAATAAGTATTGCCCCGCGGGTCTTTGCGTTCTTCGAAGAGATTGTCATAATTGCGCACCCCCAGCCGGGTAATGCGGATGCCTTTGATTTGTTCCGGATTCAGAGCCGGTATATTGACATTGATAAGGGTGGTATTGTTGAGCCCCTGACGCATAACGGTGCGGATTAGATTGCGGGTAAAAAGGGCCGCAAAATCGCTGTTCATTTCCGCTTTGTAGTCATTCAGCGATACCGCTATAGCCGGAACACCCAGTATCACGCCCTCAGCAGCGGCAGATACGGTTCCCGAATAAAGCACATCAGTCCCCAGATTGGGCCCATGATTTACCCCGGAAACCACCACATCAATCTTCCGGTTGACCAGCCTGCTCAGGGCCAGCTTGACGCAATCCACCGGGGTTCCGCCCACGATCCAGGCCCCATGGACGCCTTCTATATTAGTGGACACGACCTTGATAGGATCGAAAACGGTTATGGAATGACCGGTTCCGCTGCGTTCCCTGTCCGGAGAGACCACATATATTTCAGCGATAGACTTCAGTTCCTGAATCAAGGCATGCAGCCCGCGGGCGTGGATGCCGTCATCATTGGTTAGTAAGATTCTCATGGATGCTCCTTGGCAATGAATAAGATCCCGTTTATTGAGCGAATTCCACCCCTCGCTCCATTAACCCCACATGATTTAGCGGCCAGTAGATGAATATGGCTTTGCCTTTCAAGCGGTCCCGGGTCAACCAGGTGTTCCAGCGGTGGCTGTCATAACTCTCGTTGCGGTTGTCGCCCATCACAAACAGGGCATTTTCGGGGACTACCACCGGGCCAAACTCGTAATCCATCACTTCCTGAAGATAGGGTTCCTCAAGGGGCTGATCATTTATATATACCTTTCCCTTTTTGACCTCTACTTTTTCACCGGGCAGCGCGATGACCCGCTTGATATAATCCCACTTGCTGTGCAGTTCTTCGGGCGGGTCGAATACGATTACATCCCCACGCTGAGGTTCTTTGAAATGATAGATGAATTTATTGACCATAACCCGGTCCTGAAGCTGTATGGTAGGCAGCATGGAGCCGGAAGGAATGATTCTGCCTTCAATCACAAATGCCCTGAGGATCATGGCCAGGATAAAGGCGATAACTACTATACTCACGGTTTCCTTAATGAAGTTGACGAATTCCTTGTTCATATTCACCTCAACCTTTAAAACTCGTAGATTTTTATCACCATGTTATCGGGATTGTTTTTGTCTTTGCTCAGGCCAAACATGACCTTTTTGTTTTTAAGGCTTTTGTTGAGAAAGTCGATGATGTAGACCATCTCCGGACTGGAGGGAAAGGACCGGTGGGCGATCAACTCCAGTTTGCCCGGATCGCGCTGTTCTTCGCCAGTTTCGGGTTCTTCAGGCATGGCTGCTCCTTTCTACAATTAGACCACTAAATCTGGTAAAGCCTGTGATGTAAACATACAAAACAATTTTACCTCAAAAAGGGGCGGGAATAAACCATTAAACCATGCTCATGATCACCACGCCCATAAATACGGTTATGGCCAGAGGGATGTACAACAGCCTGGCCGCCTCATATGGCGGGATCCCGCGCCTGGCCAGCATATCGCTGATAGGCACGATTATGGGCAAAACGATGATCGTGCCGATGAGCATGAAGTAAAGCTCTTGAGGAGAGCCATACCGGTCCACCTCACCGCGGAAATTATAGTGCATGGGCATCTGGTCGACGGTTTGGGCGAGATGGTTGATATAGGCCGCCATTGCAACCAGAGCCATTAGGTTCAGGAAAATGAGCAAAATCCCGCCCCCGGTCTGCCAGATATGAGGCCTTTTTACAGCAGGAGGCCGGTCATCAGAGCCTGACGGCGGGTTCCAGTAAAGTTTGACCTTTTCCATGAAGCGTTTATTATCCTGTGGGGAGATGTAATAGTTGAAATCAGAAGTTTCAATCTTGATAAGATTCTTCAACTCGGTAGCATATACGATGGCCAGCTTCTTCTCCCGGCGCTCGCTGAAATAACCGCTGTAAGAGCCGGGCCACTCATTTCCCGCCAGGCGCGTCAGACCGGCCCGCTCTTTGACCTCCAGGGCGAGTATGTCTTGATAAGGAATGAGTATCTTTTTAAAGCCATAGTTTATGGTTATGCCCGCCCGCTCTACTTCATAGGTCAGGCCGCGGGTGGAACGGATGGCATAGTAGATGTAGCCTGTAAGGCCCCCCATAGTGACAACTATCAACCCGAAGAGGACTTTTTGCGGGAGCTGATAGGTCAGCCAAATCACCCCGCCGGAGACCGCCAACATGAATCCCAGGAAGATCCAGTCCCAGGAATGCTGTACCTCACGCGTTTTATTCAGCATTACGCTCCCTCCTCTTCAAAGATACGCTGACAAATGGCAATTCTCTCACCCGATTTCTACTTATATGACCCGGACCTCTTCCGGGACGGCGAAGAAATAGATGTAGCCTTCCTTCACCATCTGCCCGCTGATGGCCTCCAGGGCCCGGCAGTAGGCTTCTACCTGGGCGCGGTATTGTTCGATCAGAACCAGGCGGTTCTGCGGGGTGATGCGGTCGGTCTTGTAATCCACCACCACCAGTCCGCCTTCCTCCTCAAAGTAGAGGTCGATAACCCCCTGCAAAAGCAGCTTCTCCCGCGGGGCCGGGGAGTCCTCCAGGATCTGTCCGGCTTCCACCAGCTGGTTGAAACCGACCTCGCGGAATACCCGCCGGGCCTGCAAGATGCGCTGGCCCAGGGCGGAAGCAAAGAACTCCATGATCTTACGGGAATCTATACTGGCGGCCTCCACAGCGGTGAGCATATCCTTTTTCACCATGGCATCCAGCTGGGCCTGCAGTCCGGCTTGACTGACGTGCTTAAAATCCAGCTGCTGCAATACATAATGCATGATGCTGCCTCGCTGGGAGGCGGTCAGGACCAGGGACCGGGCCTGCTCCGGGCGGCTCATAAACAGAGGCCTTTTGTTTAAGGCAGGGACGACGCTGTGAAATTCTTCCTCCCCGGGCTTAGCGGCTTTGGTCAGCTGGGTGACGGTCAGTTTGGAGGGCAGCCGGGCAGCTTGCTCATAAGGATAGCGCCAGCTTAAACGCTTGGCAAGCGAGTCTTCGATTCGGCTATTCATTTCATCCCGCCCTGCGGCCAGCCGGGCCAGGATCTCCTCCTGCAGGCTCTGGCGCTGCTGCTCCATGGAGATAAGCTCACTGCTCTTGACCACCGCCATTTTCCAGCGCACCTGGTCAAGACAGGGAGCGGTTTCAAAGGATTCTTCCAGGCAATCCCGCAGGGGCTGCCCATCAGGATGTTGTATCCACAGCGGGCCCAACCAGTCCATAATCCCTTTGGCCTGAGAGAGTTCGTACCTTCCCAGAGATCTGGACCAGGCTGCCGCCTTTTTAGCCAGGTTTTTCACGGTTCCCACCATGACCAGCCGGGATTGGGCCCGGGTCATGGCCACATAGAGTATGCGCATCTCTTCGGCCAGGCTTTCCAGGCGCAGCCGGTCTTTTATGGCCATACCGGCTACGCTCTCACTGCGGCGCCGGGTGGTCAGGTTTACATAACGGCTGCCAATGCCCAGCTCTTTGTGCATAACCACAGGGGCTTTGCTGTCGGACAGGTTAAAAGATCTGCCCAGACCGGCTACGATAACCACCGGGAACTCCAGGCCTTTGCTTTTATGGATGCTCATCATCCTGACCACATTATCATTCTCGCCCAGAACCCGGGCCATCTCCAGGTCACGGTTGCTGGCCATGAGATTTTCTACAAATCTTATAAAATTATACAGGCCGCGCAGACTGCTGCTTTCGAATTGCCGGGCCCGTTCGGCCAGAATGCGCAGATTGGCCTGGCGCTGCAGACCTCCCGGCAAGGCCCCCACATAATAGTAGTACCCGGTTTCTGAATAGAGCTGCCAGATCAGCTGATCCACCGGAAGATAGCGGGCTTCTTTGCGCCAGCACTCGAGCTGCTGCGCGATCTCCCCCACCCGTTTGGCCAGCGGGTCGGAGCAATTGAGGCCGTACTCTCCAAAGGCTTCGTAAAAGGCCCCCTGCGGTTTTTCCAGGCGGATGGCTATCAGGTCGGCGCTGCTTAAGCCGAACAAGGGCGAGCGCAGTACGCTCAACAGGGGTATGTCCTGACAATGATTATCTATGAGTTTGAGCAGATTGAGCATAACCTCTACCTCAACCGCTCCGAAATATCCGGTATTCACATCCGCATGAGCGGGTATTCCCTTTTCGGCGAAGACCTCCATGAATTCTGCGCTCCAGTTGCGGGTAGCCCTGAGCAATACGACCATGTCGCAATATCGCAGCGGACGGTATTCCCCCGCACCCGCATCATAAATGGGCTGTCCCAGGATATCCTGTATGATGTCGGCCACCACTGCCGCTTCCCGGGCCACATCGCCCCGGTCTTCCTCCGCTCCTGGGTCTTGCCTTCCGGGCTGTTTATCGATCAGGGTCACGCTTACCGGAGCCGCGGCCTCTTCCGGCACTGCCAGCCCGTTATGCAGAAAGGCCTCTTCATCATACTCCAGTTCTCCCACATGGCGGTTCATGATCCGGGCGAAAACGTAGTTTACCGCTGCGATTATAGCCGGCTGGCTGCGGAAGTTCTTCCTGAGGTCGAGCCGGCGGCAGTACGGTTCATTCTCGTCTTCATAAAGCCGGTATTTGTGCAGGAAGAGTCCGGGGTCAGCCAGGCGGAAGCGGTAGATGCTCTGCTTGACATCCCCTACCATAAAAAGGTTGTCAATACGGGCGATGCAATTCAGAAGAGCCTCCTGCACCTGATTGCTGTCCTGGTATTCGTCCACAAAGATGTATTGATAGCGCTGCCGGTATTCCGCAGCAGCCTGGGGATCCTGCAGAATCTGCAGGGCGAAATGCTCCAGATCGTTAAAATCCAGCATCCCCTTTTCGGCTTTGCGGTGGCGGTATTCCCCGGCAAAGGCCTGCAACAGCTGGTTGAGCTGATATAAATAAGGATGGAGCTGGTTTAATTCCTGGCTCCACTCCTCCAGGCTTTTACTGAAAATGCCCTTCTGAAGCGATTTTAACAGCTCTTTGCCTTCTTCCCGCAGCCCTTTTACGGTCTCCTTAAGGGCTTCGTCGCCGCCGCGCATCTGCCGCAGGCGGGGATGGTTCAAGGCCCGCATAGCGTGGTAAACGGCTTCCGCACCTGCTGACACGGCTTCTGTCAATGCCTCCGCAGTCTGTATTTCCTGTTCTAAAGCTTCTATATAAGAGGCTGGCCCGTCAGGCTGCCGGCATATCTGCAGGGCTTCCGCAAAGCGATCCCGGGCAGCGTTTATCTGCACTGCGGCGGTTTCCATCAGGCTCTGCAGCCAGGGGCTCTGGGCTAATCCGGCGGCATCGCGGGCATAGGCCTGGAGGCTTTCCTCCAGCCATCGCCACGGCTGGGGCTGACTCTGTACAAACTCGTACATCTGCAAGACCAGATCCCTGAAGCCCTGATCACTCTTGCCGGAAGCAAACATCTCAATAAGCCCCAGGAATTCCGGAGCAGCCTTTTCATAAGCTGATTCCATCACACTTTCCAGGGCTTCCAGCCGCATCATATCGGCCTCGTTCTGATCCGTCACCCTAAAAGCCGGATCGACATCCACCAGATGATAATAGCGCCGGATAACCTCGGTGCAGAAGGAATGGAGGGTGCTGATCGAGGCCTGGTTCAAGCGAGTCAGCTGCCGGCGGGTGTGCTGCAGGTGTGGGCCGGGCTCGTGCAGGGCTTCCAAAAGGGCATGGCTGATCCTCTCCCGCATCTCACTGGCGGCCGCTTTAGTAAAAGTAACCACCAGCATCTGATCGATATCCGCTTTATCCTGCAAAATGAGCTGAATCACCCTTTCCACCAGGACCGCGGTTTTTCCAGATCCGGCGGCGGCCGATACCAGCAGATTGAGGTTGCGCAGGCTGATGGCCTGTTGTTGTTCAGCGGTCCACTGTCTCATGATGATCCCCTCCTCTCCGAGTCGGAGTAAATCCGTTCCATGAGCTGATCACGGTCAACTGCAGCCAGCTGCCGGTAGCGGTTGGCGGCAAACAGGCTGTCAAAGTGGCACACCGCATGGTAGCGGCAATGGCTGCAGGCTTTTTTATTCCCCTTCTTATAGGGGGCAATCGCTATATCCCCGGACATAATCCCTTGGCTCATATCCTTGACCAGATGCTGCACATGCTGGAGAATAATTTCGAACTGATCCAGGGTCAGAAGCGCGGAATTGCTGTAGAAGCCTCCTTCCCCGCTCATCCCCACCGGCACCACCTGTGAATATCCCCGTATATCCCGGTCCATAGCCCTGACCACTTCGGCATCCTCCAGGGCCAGGCCTCGCAGTCTCAGGCGGGCGGCCAGCTTTTTTTCGATTTCTTCCACTACATCCCGGTCGGCTTCTATCAAAGGGTCGTCGATATGAAAATAGAAGATGCCCCCGGGGCGGATCATCCCGTCAGGGTTGTGCAGGCCCTGCAGAACCGCCATGAGGTAGATAATGAGCTGCAGGCTCAAACCGTAATATACGTCGTTCATATCTAAATCCCGGGGTCCCGATTTATAATCGATGATGCGCACGTAGGCGTCTTTCCCGTGCTTGTAGACATCCACCCGGTCGATGCGCCCCTCCAGCAGAAGAGTTTCGCCGTCAGCCAGTTCCACTGCCACTGCGGGGAAGGTTCCTCCCGGCCCGAAGCGCATCTCATATCCAAGAGGATTGAAATCTCCGCTTTGCAGATGACGGATCAGGGTCCAGGCCGCGCGCTGCCCGATCCTCTTCAAGCGCTGCCCCAGGTAGCGGTAGCGGTGGGTGCTCATAAATACCCCTTCCCCGTGCCGGGGCAGCAACCGCTCCATAACCTCGTCCATCAGATCATGACAATGATCTGCGCTCAAGGCCTTCCAGTCAAGCTGCTTGGCGCGCATCTCGACCGCGAAATCAAGTATGGCCTGATGAAAAAGATCACCCACATCCGGGGCCTCCACCTCATAGGTCTTGCGTTCCAGGGGCCTTAGCCCGTAGCGGACAAAATGTGCAAAAGGACAGGCGGCATAAAGCTCCAGCCGGGATACGCTGCCCTGGGACGAGGCAGCATAAAGCCGCCTGCACTGAGCCTTATCCACTTTTCCCGGCAGATTGCCGAACAGCAGAGCCTCCTCCAGCCGGGTCATTTGGAATTGCCAATCGGGTTGGGTTTTATACCAGTCATATACCGCTTTCCAGCGCAGAGACACGGTTTTTCCGTCCAGGGCCTGGCGCAGGCTTTCGACCAGGTATTTATAACTGCTGCCGGCCGACAACAGGTAATGATCTTCAGCCTGGGCAGCGTCCATGGTTTCAACCTTCACCGTGAGGCCGGGGTAAATCTGTTTTAAGCGGTCTATCAACAATGAAGGCCGCAGGGCTTTGCCCTCAGAGTCGGCCAGGCTGTATGAAAACTGCACCGCCTCCTCGGCCTGAGAAAGTGCGGCATAAATCAAGAAATCCTCTTCGATTGACAGCAGATCATTGCTCAATCCTACTTCCACCCCGTGGGACTGAAGAATCTCTTTTTCGTCCAGCGAGAATATTCCTTCGGAAAGGCTGCCCCGGGGCAGCATGCCGTCATTCGCCCCGACCACAAACATAATCTGACTCCGCTGGTTTATAGAACGGGTGGCAGTTCCCACCAGAACCTGATCCACTGTTGAGGGGATAAAACCCAGGTCAGAACAGGCCAGGCCCGCCTCCAGCACCTGACGGAATTCCTTGAGATCGGTATCCTCTCCCCCCAGGACTTCCGCAATCTGATCCAAAACCTCCACGCAAACATTCCAGATCTGGCTGTTCTCACTGGCCAGTTCGAAGCGTCCCTGGGAGATCAATTCTTCAACCCAGGTTTCCAGGCCTTGTGGAATTTGCATCTCTTCCAGCCATTCAAACCAGGCCCGGGCTATTTGTGACCAGGAGGATTCAGCCTGCACTTTTTGGGCCAGCGACTGCAGAGGATTGACCAATGCCTGGCGGTAGAGATTCATCTCTTCCCGCAGGCTTTCCTCACCCAATGTAAAGGGCTCCAACCAGCCGCGTCCTCTAATGTTATAACGCCAGGCATAATTCTCCAAACGGTCACAATCCCGCGTTTCTACAGGAGTCAGTCCGGTTTTTATAAGGCGCAAAACGTCCTCCAAACGATAATACCTGGTCAATACATCCAGGGCGGAGAGCATCAGCTCAACCAGGGGGTGGTGCAGAATACTGCGTTTATCGTCCAGGAAGTACGGGATCTTATACTCGTCAAAAATCCTCTTGATCAGCCCTGAATATGCGGCGGTATCGGAGCAGATAACCGCAATATCCCGATAGCGCGCCCCTTGCCGCACCAGGGCCAGGATCCTCATCGCCAGTGCCTCTACCTCGTCCTGCGGGCTGGGGAGCGCCGCAATGGAAATAGCGGCGGGTTGCTCCGGAAAAGTGCGGTGGGGATAGGCGTAAAGCTCTCTTTCCAGGTGCATCAGTTCAGGGCTGAGCTTGCCGGGGTTCTTGACCGTAATTATATGTTCTTCCAAACCCGCATTTTTAGCCTGATCATGCCAGCGGCTATAGTAATAGCGGGAAAGCGCGAAAATTTCCCGGTCCCGATCCTCGCCTCCCAACTCCATGGTGAGGCTTATGGCCGTGGAAACAGCGGTTTTCATGAGCTGTTCAATCAGCTTCAGGGTGCTGGGCGAGAAGGTAGTGAAATTGTCGATCCAAACCCGGGCCCGGCTTAAAAAACGCGATTGGGGAAAGCGTTCGATAACCAGATTTAAATAATCTTCGCTGTCCACATAATGATCCTGGAGGTGAGCGTTGAATTTATGGTATAGCAGAGAAATGTCATGCAGTTTGCTTTTTAATAATGTATCGTCAGATAGGCTGCGGGCGCATTCATAAAGAACCCCGCTGTCCACGGCGGATCCTTTTAATTCAGCCAGGATCTGACTGCATTGCTCGATGAAGCCGGGCTGCCGGCAGGCCTGGCGATAAACCGTGAACTGCTCCTCACAAGCGGAGATCACCTTTTTCAGTACCATGTATCGCCCCTGCTGGCTGAGAAGAACCCGGGTGCGCCCCCCGGCTTCATTCAAGACCCTGGCGCCGAGTCGGCTGGGGCTCAGTACCTCAAGTCTCATTATGCCGGGAAGATCGAGTTGATTGATCACTTCCCGCTCGGCCTGCAGGGTGAACTGCTCCGGCACCAGCAGGATCACGGGGTCATCCCGGTTGAGATTCAGCTCCTCCCGGATCTCAGCCATTACCTGCCGGGTCTTGCCCTGACCGCAGCGCCCCATTATATAACGGATGGCCAAACCCTCATCCCCTTAAACTCAATAGTTTTTTTTTATCATACTGGTTTCTCATTCCAGCAACAAGTGGGGCGCGCGGGAGAACGAAGCAGGCCTAGGTTCATCGCCAAATGATCCGTGGCGCGGTGCGGGGTGGTATCCGGTGATACTGGTATTTGGGGTAGCCTATCAGCATAGCGCCAAAAGCCTTGTGGCCTTCGGGCAGGGCCAATTCCTGCATAAGTGGCGGGAAGGTTTCGGCAGCCGCCCCGACAAATCCGGCCCAGCAAGCGCCTACGCCCATAGAATACGCCGCCAATTCCAAATAAGTCAACGCTATGGTGCAAGATCCTTGGGAAACATGAATATCTTCAGGCGCATGGGCTATAATCAGATGCGGAGCATTGCGGCATATGGTATCAATCCCCTTATCCCAGGCATAGCACACGGCCTCCATGTGCATCACCGCGGCTATCTGGGGCATATGTTCGATAATATAGCGCATCCAATCCACTACCAGGCCTGCAATATGGCGCACCTGGTGTTTATCTGCAACGACCAGCCAATGAACCGGCTGCATGTTGTGGCCGGAAGGGGCATAAGCGGAAACATCAATTAGTTTTTCCAGGATGGCACGATCAACGCTCTTGTCTTTGAAACTGCGGATAGAGCGCCGTGATTTTAAAAGATGCTCCACCTGAGCGGGGGCAGGAAGCAGACCGGGATCAACCGGCACACAATCAACGGAATTTACGGTTTTTACAGATATGGCCTGGTGCGGACAAACCGCCACACAATGGCCGCAGCGCAGGCAAAACTGTTCGGCTCTTTTTACTGATCTCGGGAAGGCGTCCAGTTCTCTGAATACAATAAGTCTGGCCGGACATTCGGCGGCGCAAATACGGTCGCGTTTGCATTTGGTCTGATCGACGGTTAAAAAGCTCAATGAACTCTCCCCTTATCTATGTATCTTGACACCGCATGGTGTTCTCCCCATTATAGCACGGGCTTGCTTTGGCAGAATACCGTCCTGACAGCCGGGGCGGCCTGTTTGTTTTTTCCAAGATGATCTGCCGCGTCTCCCCATGATGATCGGTCAGGTTGGGGATGATGCCCCGGTTGACTATTGCATGAGATCTCCAGGAGGTGTATGATTACGAATAAGTAATGAATAATAATTTTCAGTCTTCACTCTCCGAGTCTCATTGCCTGAATAGATATGGTATTGAGACCGACAGGGTTCAACGGGAAACGGTTGGGCCTCCCATTGTGGAAAGGAGTCCGGTAGGAAGGCTTTAGTTGGATTTGCCTTTTAGCCAGCCCTTTTTGCAAGGTCTGGCTTTTTGAATTCTGAAACAGTCTATGACCGGTTTCAGACCCCGGCCCTGAGAATTAATGATATCAAATGATACATCCGGCATTCAGAAGAATATCTATTTTCATTAGTTAATTCTATTTTTTAGGTGAACAAAACCATGAAGGTTTACCCCTAAGGGGCAGCGCTTTCATGGTTTTTTTTATTCTATTTCCCCCAAATCTGTTTAACCCGTCAAAGCATGGTTTGACGGGTCTATCTCCAACAACGCTCCTGATGGGGCTTATCTGCATATTGGTTTGATGCATGTTGATAAAAGGGAGGTTGAGAAACAAGATGAACCGTCCAGCCCGATATGAAGGAGGTGTTATGATTTAAACCCAGGTTACAGTACTTCATCAAAAGGAGGTAGGATATGAGTACAGCAGTAATCCAAGGCATCATTAATGTAACCGGCGATTGTAAAGCCTGTGACCATTGCACGTCCATATGTCCCACCGGCGCCATCAGCGGACTGCTGGGACAGAAACACAAAATCAATCATAATCTTTGCATCAACTGCGGACAATGCTTGATCAGCTGCCCTTTTGGCAAGATCGAGGATGTCAGCCGGGTTGATGAGGTGAAGAAGGCTCTCGCCAATCCCCAGAAGTATGTGGTGGTTCAGGAAGCGCCCGCGGTTAGAGTAGCCCTGGGCGAGGAGTTCAGCCTGGAACCCGGCGCCAATGTGAAAGGCAAAATGCATGCCGCTTTGCGCAGACTCGGTTTCAATCAGGTATATGACACCGAGTTTGCCGCCGACCTTACCATCATGGAGGAAGGAACCGAATTAATAAACCGGGTGTTCAACGCCCTGGGGGTGGCCGGCAACGAACATAGCGGGCCGCTGCCCCAGTTCACTTCCTGCTGTCCGGCCTGGATCAAATATGCTGAAGATCAGTATCCGCTTGTACTGCCCCATTTGTCGTCGGCCAAATCTCCCCAGCAGATGTTCGGAGCGGTGGCCAAGACTTACGCTGCTGAAAGACTGAATGTTGATCCCGTGAATATGTATGTTGTCTCGGTAATGCCATGCACCGCCAAGAAGTATGAATGTGATCGTCCCGAGTTTATCGCCAGCGGATATAAAGATGTCGATGTGGTCATTACCACCAGAGAACTGGCCCAGCTGATCAAAGATGCCGGCATAGAATTCCTGAATCTTCCCGAGGAAGCAGCGGATAGCCTGATCGGTTCTTCAACCGGCGCGGCCACCATATTTGGAGTAACCGGCGGTGTCATGGAGGCGGCTTTAAGAACCGCCTATGAATTATTGAGCGGCCAGTCACTGGATAATGTTGAATTCAAGGCGGTTAGAGGCCTACAGTCGGTCAGAGAGGCGACGGTGGAGATACCCGTCAAGTCTCTGGGCAAAACCCTGCCTGTCAATGTAGCTATCGTAACCGGAACCAAATATGTTGGCAAGCTGATTGAGGATGTGCTGGCAGGTCGCAGCAAATATCATTTTATAGAAGTCATGAACTGTCCCGGAGGGTGTATCAACGGCGGTGGCCAGCCCATCCGAAGAGAAATGATTTAGGAGGGAAAGGGAATGAAGTTTTTCACCGAAAGTGAAGGCATGACCAGACGGCAGTTTTTTAAGGGAGCGGGCATGCTGACCGTGGCCGCCGTATTCCTCGGTGTTTTCAGTAAATTGGGATTTGATGCTCTGGCTGCCAACACCGACTACATTGAAAAAAGAGCCGCCGGAATGTATGCTTTGGATGAAAAGATGACCCTCAGAAAGTCGCATGAAAATCCGGAAATCGCCCAGATTTACAAGGATTTTCTTTCGCCGGGCGAAGTAAAGCCGGTTAGCGAAAAGGCCCATCATCTGCTGCATACCAAATACGGCCAAGACATCCCCGATTTCATCGCTGAGTTGAAAAGCGGAGCCCATGAAGCTGCATAATTAGGAGGGAAACGAATGAGCAGTACTAAAGGCAAGGTCTTAAAACACGGTGCCCAAACCCGGACCATGCACTGGGTGCATTTGATCGCTTTTACCATTCTTGGTCTGACTGGTGTCGGTTTTTACTGGGATATCAATATTATCGGCAATATATTCGGCGGATTCGGCAATGCTTCGCTGGTGCACAGATGGGCCGGAGTCGTTTTTACCGCTGCCCCCGCCCTTTATATTCTGCTGAATTTTGACCGGTTTTCCCGCTTCATTGACACCATAACCCACTTTTCCAAAGAAGATTTTCAATGGTTAAAAGTAATGGGTGGATATCTCCCTTTTATTAAGGTGGATAAAGCTCCTCCCCAGGATAAATACAATGCCGGCCAAAAAATGTTGGGAGTGATGATCATCTTCGGTTGTATTCTGATCATACTGACCGGTTTTCCCATGTGGATATGGCGCCATAGTCTGCCGCCGGCATTCCTGGGCTTTTGCTATAATGTGCATTTTTGGACCGCGATCATTATGATCTTATTAGTCGGCGGCCATTTCTTCCTGGCAGCCATCCATCCCAAATCCAGAGTGGAGTTTGCTTCGATGATGCTGGACGGCTATATCGATGCTGAAATTACCGCCCATCACAACCAAAAGTGGTATGCTGAGCTTAAAGAAACCAGTTGATTAAAACTGCACCAACACATTGCGAAAAAGCGGTCTGCTTCCATTCAGACCGCTTTTTTCAGCAGAGGGCAGCGGGCTGGAAAACAAGGCCATCCCTGCGGCTGTGCCCGCCGATTTCCTGCCAAACTCGAACACCAGGGAGCAGAGACGGCTGGTTGGCCATTCCACCCTGTCAATGATCAAAGTCAAACTTTATTCTCTTCTGCTGCAATGATAAAAAATGCATGACGATACCGATCATGGCAAAGAACCCAAAATAGCCGCAGACGGGTAAGACAATGGCTATTAGCTCTTTAAAGCCGGCAATACTCCCCATGAAAGCCGCCACCATCAATACTGGTATCAGAATGCTTCCCTTTATATTTTTGATTTTCTTGATGCGGAAAGTTACCCCAAAAAGACAAGATAATGAACTCCCAAACATTCCGCAAAGCAGAAGAACTGCATAGACCAGTCCCCAAACAGGATGTATTTTTTGGGCAAGAGTAAGCATGGGAAGTTCTGCATCTGCCAGCATAGGTTGATTCAAAATCAAAGGGAGCAAAATGCAGACGAATACAATCATTAATTGAACCGCCCCCTGAAAAATCCCTTTATGAATAGCTTTATCTTCTTTTACATCTGTTGCAATCGGCACCAGTATGGACATGACTACCATCATGTTATAGGAAACAAACACAATCGCGGCAAACAGCCAGTTTCCAAGCAAAGGATTTGCCCCGGAAAACGGTCGGGCAACCATATTGCTTCCATCAAAATATATAAATGATAAAATACCAGAGATCATAGCCACCACAATCAAGAGAGGAACTGTAATACTAAATGCAGTCAAGACCCCTCTAGCTTCCCACAGTGCTACTACCCCCAGAGAGATAGCCATGAGTGCATTTCCCATGATTGTTGGGATGCCGAAGATCTGATGCAGCAGGGCTCCAGCTCCCGCTGTCATAATAACGACAACATCAAACAAGAAAAAAATAAATACCCCGCCAAATACTGCGCGGAGCCAGGTTTTTTCTTTTCTTACAATGATTTTGTCAAACTCTGTAATTCCTGTTCGGTTTGAAATTTTCATAACAAAGCCGCTAAGCAGCAATAGCATCAGGATGGCAAGGAACATTCCTATCAGTCCGAAACCTCCAAATACTGCAAAGAACTGCATAAGTTCCTGTCCTGATACAAAACCAGCGCCCAATAAACTTCCTGTAAAGGCCATGGCAATCTCTCGCGAGGTTATACTCTTCATGTGCTCTAAATTACTCATATCCCTTTTTGCCCATGGCATTATCGGTACCATATTGAAGAGCCGGGCTGCCGTAGGGCCCGGGGAGCCAAACGGCCCGCGACCAATGCCATTTGAGCCCAGCTTACCTCTTCCTGAGGACGAAAGTTTCCGGCTGAATCAGGGGTTAGCAACCCCAATCCAGATACCAGGCCTACATAATTGGGTTTATTGGCGCTGATTTGCCCAACATCCCGGAAGGGGGTGTCAATGCGGTTGGGCATCTCGGCTATTTCCTGGAAGCCCAGACTATTAACCAGCCAGATGGCCAGATCTTCCCGGCTAAGGGGCTGATCGGGCAAGAACGCCCCGGCAGATGGAATGATGCCACGTTGTATGGCCAGCTTAAAAACACTCAAATCGGGATCATCTTGGGGAATATCGGCCAGGGAAACCTCTATCTGCTGTTCATCTTCCCGGTAGTCTCGTGGATTGGTGGCCACGACCAGAACCTTCAAGATTTCCCGCCGGGTCATGGCCTTATCCGGCTGCACGGTGTCAGAAAGCAGGCCATTATTGTTTAATAATGATAAGGCCGGTGCTGCCCAGTGGGCACTCCAGGGTTCAGATTTATCCTTGGATAGCTGTGATAGTTGAGAATTGTTAAGGACTTCCCCGGTTACGGCATTAAATACCGTATAGGGAATTAAGTAGGCCGGGATGCTCTCTCCAAGAGTCATATACTGTTCGTCTCTGGCCAGGATGTAACTGAACTTGAGGCTCTCCGCCGACCAGAGCTTATCTTTAATCATTTGTGGATCCTGCAAATGAGGCAGTACTTCACACTGCACCGGGCGCCACTGCTTCAAATAGGCTCTTATTTTACCATTGCTTCCATCCAGGGTAATGTTAATACCATCCCTGTTAAACGGAATTCCGTTAACCAAACGCACAAACTGGTAATGATAATAGCCCCGGTCATCTTCCCAATTGGTTTGGCAAAATGCCACCTGCTCAACCTTGTCAGGGTCAAATTTCCGGATAGCCGCCTGGGCCAAATCTTTGCCTTTGGCATAGGTCATGACCGGCTCAGAGCTTATTCCATCATAGTCCTCGTCGCTAAACCCGATTACTTTTCCGGTAAAGGCATTGACCTCTACCCGCAAATGGCTATGATGCTTTTCAGGATCTTGCAGGCTGTAGGACCAGTGTTCCTCCCGGATTCCGCCCCCGCTAGAGCCTCCGCTCCCACTTTTGCGGATTTGGTCTGTGTACCCCATTAGGCTAAAGAAATCCCGGGCGGCTTGCATAGCCACCTCCGGGTTTACATATGCCTCAGGTTCAAGGGGTTCGTTAAGGGCCGGGGCGTTAATTACGGGTACAAAAGCCTGTTCATACAGGCGGGGAATCGCATCACCCTGCCGCCTGCCCCGGTAATCCAGGAAATGACCAGTCCGAGCATCGACTAGCGGTGCATTTATATTCAGGCGATAGGCGGGAACCACCCGTCCGGTCCTTTGGCCCATGGAATCTTGTTCGTCTATATAGCATGGAATCAACTCTATCTGTTCTTGTAACTTATTGGCCATATCGGCTGCCGGTATCAAGTCGTTCCCAGCCGGAAGCTCAAGTTCGTGCCAACTGCAGGCGTATTGGGTGACCGCACCGGTATAAGCGTTAACCCCCACGCTAATACTGTCAAAGTCGATGGCTGCTCCATTAACCAGCCGCTGCCAGTTAAAAATATAGCACAAGTTCAGATTGCGACTGGGAAAAGGTGCAACCATGTCATCTCGAAGCTGAATCTGGGCGTATTTTTGGGGCTGTTTCTCCTGCAGAAATTGTCGCGCCACCACTTGGGCCTGTTCCCGGGTAAAAGTCACGGTTTTGCCCTGGTAATAATCATCACCCGGATTATAATACATGCTCTGGACTTCACCGCTTGCAGCGTCAATTTGCCCGCTTACCCGCTGCCCCTGGGAGGGGCGCAAACCGCCTTGCTCTGCTTCATGAATCCGCCAAACTGAATTTCCTGCGTAATCTTCGAATTCAGCGACCAGGTTCCGGCCCTCAGTGATTTCCGGAAAGGCGGAACAAAATATCTCTAAGGCCTGCTTTGAGCTTATTACCTCAATAGTCTCAGTACTTGCCGGTATAGGCTTTTTAACAATCTCCACTGAATCCACAGCCGCCGTCGCCAAAGCCGGCAAGGCGGTCAATTGCACGGCAACGGCCAGTACCACTGCCAACATTTTTCTTTTCCTCATTCCCCTCTCCTTTCATCCCCTCTGTATTTATCAAAGTATACTACATTATGGTATATATGGGACATGGCGACAGGTTCCATCCATACTTCTGACAAGGCTAGAAAATCAGGCAGAAAATCAAAAAAGGCGGGAGATTAAAATCCCGTCTTTTCGGTCTTTTATAAATGCAATGGAATGTGTGAGCAAAATAGATGCACTAAACTTATATCAGTTTTATATAGTCCTGTGCACCATAGAAAAAGCGATAAATGATAACCACCCTGGCCGCTTCATCAACCTTATAAACCAGTGCATAGTTTTTAATGGTTGCCTTGCGGTAAGCCCCTTTTTCCAAATAAGCATCATGACACCGTTCATATATAAACGGATTGCTTTTCAAATAGCCGTAACATTTTTCCACTTCATCAAGAAAAGTGGTAGCTGCTAGGGGATTGGCAAGCTGAATGGCAATATACGAGACGATATTATCCAAATCGCTGTGAGCAAGCTCCGAAACAACTAACCTATACATTGTATTTTTCTCTTATGCTTTTTAAAGAGGTGTCTCCGTCCAGCACCTTTCCTTCCGCTATCTGTGTCTCGGCTGCAGCTAATTTGTTGTACACATCCAGCATAAACAATTTTTCTTCGTACATCTTTACACTCATAATAACCATATCGCCATAGCCGTTTTTGGTAATATATATCGGCTCGGTTGCCTCTTGGCACATTTTAGAGATTTCGCTAGTATTTTTTAAATCCCGGATCGGAATGATTCGCGGCACACTCTTCACTTCCTTTATATTCTAATGGTATTATTGTGTCATAATTATACCACTAACGCAAGAGCAACGGATCTAGCCAGATCTTTTACTTTTGGAGAAGAGAGTACCATAAGTTACCACCCCCGTGCCAGTATCTCTGATTTCCCGGAGCGGTTCTGACCAGCACCTGGCTCAAAGCCGCCTGGGGATTGATAACATCATCGTATGTTGTGCCGGAAATATTGACCGCGATGCGGTGGCCTTCGACATCGTAGCTGTAGGTGGTACCGCTTACGGCGGCGAGTTGATTTTGATTGCGGGAGTTGAAGGTATATGAATTGAGAGGAGGCTATCCCAAAAAGGGGAGCCCCCTCTCATAAAGACTACTGGTTAGCGACGGTGCAGATTACTTCCTGATAGCTGGTTTGTCCTGCCGAGTTGGTCTCCAGGGCGGTAATGTTATGGGGTCCATTGGTCAATGCAGTGGTATCCAGTGCATAGTGGAACCCAGAGTTGCTGTTGTTGTAGTCAGGATAATTTGTCTGCACATCGGGGCGTGGATCTCCTAAGACGGCTTCCCCGATGATTACGCCGTCTACTTTGATTTCTATTTTGGATACCCCCTGGCCGTCCAGATACCAACCGGTTACCTGATAATCGCTTCCTGAGATGACTTCATCTTCAACCGGAGTATCAATTGCGCCTACCGGAGGAAGCAAAGGATTGGCCGGACCGGTGGTGAAGGTGGCAATCTCGCCAGGAATCCAGCCCAGGGAATTGTGGGCTAAAGCCCGGTATTGATAAACGGTTTCGGGAATTAACCCGGCCAGGTTGAAGGCAAATGCTTCAATGCCATAGCTCCCACTGGCAACAGTGGTATCGATCCATTCACTTTGATCATTCTCACGGTACTGGAATTTAACCTGGTCGCAGTTTTCAATACCTGCCAGGGTCACTATGGCTCCGTTTAAGGTGGCTCCAGCCACGTTGATATTGGTGGCGGCATCGGTGGCAACAGTGAGAGCATTGGCGCTGGTGGTAAAACTGAACACAGTCTCTCCAGTCGTTTTGGCTTCTTCAACGCTTTCCAGCGCTGCTGCTGGAATGGTTAAAACATACTCGATGCTGACATCAAAATTAGCTGTGGGTTGAAGAATCAGGGTCTTGTTCTGAATAGTGGCGGTAAAAAGAACTGGGGTGCCGCTGTTCATCAATGTGATGTTGTTATAGCTGCTTCCGGCGGTGATAGGCTGGTTGTAGTCAGCCTTGATCACTTTATTAAGTGGCACATCCACGCTCTCATCAGCTGGTTCGGTGTTCACCAATTTCAACTTCAGTTCATTGCTCTCGCTGAGATTGTTGCCTCCGGTGTCATAACTGTAGGTGCTTTCCAAACCAGTGTTGTAGGTAACCTTAATCAGCCTCCCCAATGCATCATATTCGTAGTGCACGGCCTGAGCGGGAAGAGTCCAGGCCAGCATAAGAAACAAAGATAATGAAAAAAGCAAGGTTGCTTTTTTAAATAAATCCCGAAAATTCATTATATTTCTCCTCTCCCATTTGTGTTCTGTTGGCGACGTTTGGATTCTTATTGATGAATCGCCTAGAGTGATTCGGTAATTCGGTCATTTTCCCATTGTTACGTTATCACCGTCCCAGTGTAATAGACCTTGGTGAATCTTCAAATGAAATTTGCCTTCTATTGCGAATTGAATTTTCTGATCTCTTCAATCACTTTTTTAGAAAGTTCACCATAATTACTATTTAGTAAAATAGAGTTTCTGTATTCATATTCAATTCGTTCAAGAATACTAAAAGCAATGACTTCATCACTATATTTAATATTCAATTCTAGTATCCTTTCTATAAATTTTAATATTTTAATCACTTCTGATTCATTATTTTGCACAATACATTCTATTAGATAGGGTGCGAGTACATCACCATATACTGTATGAGACCCTGTATCATCGCCTTCTTGCCATTCTACCTCTTCATTATATTTGTCAATTAAGTTTGGGAAATTTTCAATAAGCATCATATTTAGTTTCTTGCTATTCACTTTACTTACCCCCTAAAGCATTCTTTAAATCGTCAAGTAATTTTTGTGCAAGATTTAGATCACTACTGTTCAAGGCTTCTTTCTTAATTA